>NZ_JBEZKW010000002.1:0-256249 GCF_040651795.1 Streptomyces sp. NPDC048361 | reverse complement strand
GCGACCACGCTCCCCGTCAAGACGAAGGCGGACGATTTCGCCGGCGACTTGGAGAAGGCCCCGCCAGCCCGTACGCCAATTGACGACCAGCACCCTCAAGGCGCGAACCGGGGTTTGGGGCGGAGCCCCAGAGGCCCGTCCGCAGAGCGCAGGCCGTGCGGGGCTGGGCGCGCAGTTCTCCCGCGGCCCTGAATTACTCCGTGCCGGCCGGCATGCCCGCCCGCCGCGCGCTCGGCTACGTCGGGGTCACGCTCAGGCCGGCCAGGCCCGCACGGCGCAGGGCGATCGAGCCGTACGGGGTGCGCAGGCGGAGCCAGGGGCCGGAAGCGAAGAGGGCCGCCGGTTCGGGGGCGGACGGCGCGCCGGCCGAGGCGAGGGCGCGGACGGGCCGCAGGAAGCCGAGCGACTGGGCCGCGTGCACGGCCCGCAGCGGAAGGTCGGTCGAGCCGAGCTTGCGGGACCATATTTCGCGTCCGATCAGCTCCCGCTCGGCGCTGGTACGCCGTTCCTCGGGCAACGCCGCGTCCCTGGCCCGGAATTCGGCGACGGCAGCCGCGACCGCGCCCCGCATCCGTTCCGGATCGGGGAGCCCCGGCACCTGCCGCCAGCCGCCGCGCGGCGGCAGCAGCCCGGCCCACGGTGGCCCCGTGACGGCCGACGGAACACCCGCGGTGCACGCCGACTCGTCGAGGGATTCCAGGAGTTCACCGGCGGAGACCGTCACGTCGAGGGTGAGTGCGTCGTCGCCGAGGCGGGCCGTGCGGATGGCGAGCACCTCGAAGGACGGCGGCCTGCCGAAGACGGCCAGCGCCCCGCCGCCCGCCTGGAGGCGGACCGCGGCGGCACGGTCGTAGTGGATCAACCGGCCGAGGAAGGCGCCGAGATCCGCCACCTCCCTCGCGTCGTCGAACCGGAGCACCGCGTTCATGCCGCGGCCCGCTCCTGCCCGTCGGCGGCGCCAGTGGCGCCGGTGGTGGTGCCGGCCTGCGGGCCGCCCACGGACGTACCGTCCACAGACACACCATCCACGGACGCCGACGCGTCATCCACCGACGAACCCCCCGCCGTCGCACCGCCGACAGACGCACCGCCCACCGTCGCACCGCCGACCGTCGCACCGCCGACCGACGCACCGTCGTCCAGGTACTTCTGCAGGAAGGCCTTCTCCTCGGCGGTGATCCGCCGCGGCCGGCCCGCCGCGAGGTCGAAGGGCACGACGACGGTGGACGCGGTGACGTACACCTGACCGCCCTCCTCGGGGTCCTTGATCTCGTACGCGATGGTCAGGGACGCCGCGCCGATCTTCGTCACCCACGACTCGATGGTCACCGGCTCGTGCCGGTGCACCAGGGGCCGCTTGTAGTCGATCTCGTGCCGGGCCACGACGGACCCGCCCTGGAACGACGGCGACCCGTCACCCGGTGCGAGCCGGAACATGAAGTCGATGCGGGCTTCCTCCAAGTAGCGGAGGAAGACCACATTGTTGACGTGCCCGAAGGCATCCATGTCCGACCAGCGCATCGGGCAGCGGTAGATGTGACGGCTCACTTGACTCAGCCTCGCGTGAGCTTCTTGTACGTGGCGCGGTGCGGGCGGGCCGCGTCCGCCCCGAGACGCTCGACCTTGTTCTTCTCGTACGACTCGAAGTTGCCCTCGAACCAGTACCACTTGGACTCGCCCTCGTAGGCGAGGATGTGCGTGGCGACCCGGTCCAGGAACCAGCGGTCGTGGGAGATCACGACGGCGGCACCGGGGAACTCCAGGAGCGCGTTCTCCAGCGAGGAGAGCGTCTCGACGTCGAGGTCGTTGGTGGGCTCGTCGAGGAGGAGCAGGTTGCCGCCCTCCTTGAGCGTGAGCGCCAGGTTGAGGCGGTTGCGCTCACCACCGGACAGCACACCGGCGGGCTTCTGCTGGTCCGGGCCCTTGAAGCCGAAGGCGCTGACGTACGCGCGGGACGGCATCTCGACCTGGCCGACGTTGATGTAGTCGAGCTCGTCGGAGACGACGGCCCACAGCGTCTTCTTGGGGTCGATGTTGCCGCGGCTCTGGTCGACGTAGGAGATCTTGACGGTGTCGCCGACCTTGATGGAGCCGTTGTCCGGCGTCTCCAGGCCCTGGATCATCTTGAAGAGCGTGGTCTTGCCGGCGCCGTTGGGGCCGATGACGCCCACGATGCCGTTGCGCGGCAGGGTGAAGCTGAGGTCGTCGATGAGGACCTTGTCGCCGAACGCCTTCGAGAGGTTGTTGACCTCGACGACGATGGAGCCCAGACGCGGGCCCGGCGGGATCTGGATCTCCTCGAAGTCCAGCTTCCGCATCTTGTCGGCTTCGGCGGCCATCTCCTCGTAACGGGCAAGGCGCGCCTTGGACTTGGTCTGGCGCCCCTTGGCGTTGGACCGCACCCACTCCAGCTCTTCCTTGAGCCGCTTCTGACGCTTCTCGTCCTTGCGGCCCTCGACCTTGAGTCGGGTCGACTTCTTGTCGAGGTACGTGGAGTAGTTGCCCTCGTAGGGGATCGCGCGGCCGCGGTCGAGTTCGAGGATCCACTCGGCGACGTTGTTCAGGAAGTACCGGTCGTGGGTGACGGCCACCACGGCGCCCGCGTACTTCGAGAGGTGCTGCTCCAGCCAGTTCACCGACTCGGCGTCGAGGTGGTTGGTGGGCTCGTCGAGGAGGAGCAGGTCCGGGGCCTCGATGAGCAGCTTGCAGAGCGCGACGCGGCGCTTCTCGCCACCGGAGAGGTTGACGACGGGCCAGTCGCCGGGCGGGCAGCCCAGGGCGTCCATGGCCTGCTCCAGCTGGGCGTCGAGGTCCCAGGCGTTGGCGTGGTCCAGGTCCTCCTGGAGCTTGCCCATCTCTTCGAGCAGCGCGTCGGAGTAGTCCGTCGCCATGAGCTCGGCGACCTCGTTGAAGCGCCTGAGCTTGCCCATGATCTCGGCGGCGCCGTCCTGCACGTTCTCCAGGACCGTCTTCGCCTCGTCGAGCTGGGGCTCCTGCATGAGGATGCCGACGCTGTAGCCGGGCGACAGGAACGCGTCACCGTTGGAGGGCTGCTCAAGGCCCGCCATGATCTTGAGAACGGTGGACTTACCGGCACCGTTCGGGCCGACCACACCGATCTTCGCGCCGGGCAGGAAGCTCAGCGTGACGTCGTCAAGGATCACCTTGTCGCCGTGCGCCTTGCGCGTCTTGCGCATGGTGTAGATGTACTCAGCCAAGAGAAACCGTCCGGCAGTGTGAATCGGGCTGTGGGCAGATACACCCCATCTTGCCAGGGGTCCACCCCTGGGAGGAAACGGGTTCCGCCCCACGCCCATGATCCGGACGCCCACCGGGCACCTTGGGTGCCCGTGGAGTGACGTGCTGTCGCCGTCATCCGGCGCCGCGGCCCTGCCACATCGCAACGGCCCCGGTACGCAGATGCGTACCGGGGCCGTCGGCCGTCATCGGGTGGTCACCGCGGGCTCACTCCTGTGGGCTCGCGGGGTTCCGCCCGGTGTCGGGGCTGAGCCGGGTGCTTACTGGCCGGCCGTCTTCTTCTTGCGGAGGAAGAACACCGCGCCGCCACCGACGAGCACCAGGGCGACCGCCGCGCCGGCGATCAGCGGGGTGGAGCTGGAGCTGCCGGTCTCGGCCAGGTTGGTGCCGCCGTTGGTGCCGGTCGAGCTGCCGCCGGCCGAGGCGGGGCTGGGCTTCGAGGACGGGGTCGACGGGGCGGGCGACGGAGTGCCGGTGCCGGCCGTCTTGCAGTCGAGGGTGCCGGAGAAGTGCTGGCCGGCCAGGTCGAAGGCGTAGGTCGAGTCCTCGGCGAGCGGCAGGAAGAACGACCCCGAGGTGCCCGCGGGGACGTTACCCAGGTTCTTGCCGAGCACGACGACGTCGAACGCCTTGCTGCCCTTGTTGCTGACAGCGATGTCGAGGCCACCCTTGGCGCAGTCGTTCTTGACCGTGACCGCCGGAGCGGTGCCCCACTTGGCCGTGGCGACCGCGGTCACCGGCACGTCACTGGTGCTGGCGAGGATGAAGGTCTGGCTGCGGAACTTGCCGTCGGAGATGAAGGCGCGACCGACCGGAACCTTGGTCTGCGTGGTCGCGGTCACCTTGACGGAGTCGTCCGGGGTGCCCTTGGGCACCTTGAAGTAGACCTGGGTGCCGTCGCTGGCGGAGGTGATGACCTTGCCGCTCTTGTCGGTGAGCTGCACGCCGGCCGGGGCGCCGGGCGCAAGGGCAAGGGACACCTTGGAGGAGGTGGCGTTGGTGTGGACGGTCAGGGGCCCGACCTCGCCGCCGGCGGTACCGGAGACCGCATCCTTGTCGAACGCCAGCGAAGCCTTGGGCTCCTTGGCGGCCCTCGCCTCCTTGAGCAGCTTCTTCGTCAGCTTCGCCGCGGCCTTGTCCTGGGGCATGGCCTTGACGTCGTCGGAGAGCGTCCAGATCGCGGCCTGGGTGGCGGCCGCGGCCGTCTCCGGCGTGAGGTCGGCACCGAGGTCACCCGGGGTCACCGCCGGGTAGGAGTTCTGGAGGATCCAGTTGATCTTCCCGGCCGCCTCGGCCTTCCCTGCGAGCGAGGACTCCGCCCAGGTCACTTCCTTGTAGGTGGAGTTGGGCACCGTGTGGTGGTTCAGGTCGATGCAGTACGTCTGGATGACGCCCGCGTTGTCGACCTTGAGCTCGAAGAGGCCGCCCGTGGGGGACGTCTCGACGCCGTGGTCGTTGACGTCGACCGTGGCGCCCACCTTGACGCCCGCGTCCTCCAGGGTGGCGTGCGCACCGGACGAGGTGGCGGCGGGCTTGTCATCCGCGGCGGCCGCGCCCGCGCCGGCTATCGCGCCGACCGCGACGAGACCCGATACGGCTGTGACGGTGGCGAGGCGCAGAGCACCCCGCTTGCGGGCGGAAGGCCCGTGAACGGCTGAAAACACAGAATTCCCCTTCGGGGGCGAGGCGCTTTCGCATGTGGTGCGCGTGCACGGAGGTGCGCGTGGGGGAAGTGCCTCGCCGGCAGACTCAAGTGCCCCGTGAGTACGCGGGAATCCTAGGGATTCGGAAGCCGGCGTTTCGCGGTCACGACATCAGATAACCATTCCGATTCGCAATCGTTATCGCGGAACACGTGTACCCACTCACGGTGTCGACAAATCCCCTGCACAGATGGGGAGTTTCGGGGCATCGACCCCGCTCCACCGGGCTTTCGGGGCCGCTCCGCCACCGCTCCGGACGGCCACTCGCCGGGCCCCCACCGCCACCTCGGATCCCCCAAGTGCCGCCGCCTAGACGCCCATCGGGGCCGTGTCTGAAACTGTGGCCGAAACCGATTCCCATACCACTGGCTCGCCCCCGTTGAACGATCCCGCAGAGCCGGGACCGGGGCCATTGCCCGCCGTGTCCGCCGGCGCCGAGCCGTCCGGCTCCCCCGGTGACCCCGCCTGTTCGGCCCGCCCGGGCCGTTCGGCCGCGACCGCCTCGCCCCTGAACACCCGCCGGAACGCGGTCGTCCCCCGCGTCATGTCATGCCCGATCGCCACCGCGTCGACGTCCGCCGAGAACCAGCGCGTACCGTCCTGGCGTTCTTCGTTGCGCACCTTCAACCGGCCGTGCACCAGCAACGGTTCGCCGATCGCGACGGAGCCCGTCAGGTTCTTTCCGAGCGCACGCGCCGCCCACACCGTGTAGAAGCTCGTCGCCCCGTCGGCCCAGGCCTGCTTCTCCCGGTCGAAGCGGCGCGCGGTCACCGCCATGCGGAACCTCGCCGCGCCGCCCGTCGCCGAGTCCCGCCACTCCACCTGGGTGGCCACATTGCCGACCAGCGTCACCATCGTCTCGTTCACTGCCCTCTACCCCCGCATCCCGGACACCGGCACGGCAGAGAAAAGCCCCGCCCGGTCCAGCCGTCGATCGAACCCTTGCGCTGTCGATCTCCATGCTGGACCGGACGGGGAGTACGTGCAGGGGCCTGTGGATCACCACCGGATTGTGGAAAACCCGCTCACCCCGACGCCCCACGTCACCACAACGCCCCACCTCGGCCCACCCGCCCCGCTTCGACCCAGCCGAACCACCCGAACCGCCTCAGCCAACCCGCCCGGCCCCGGCCCTCGCCCCCGCCGCGGCCCCCGCCCCCACCACCGCCGCGTACTGCTCGCGCACCTCGCGGTAGCGGAGCAGTTCCGCGGCGAGCGGGTCGAGCACCTTGGCCCGACCGCAGGCCGCCGCGGCCTCCCGGAGTCTGCGTTCGACCTCCTGCCCGTAGCGCCGGCCGGGTCCGCGCGCCGCCACCGCGCACGCCCACTCCACCAGCGGCCCGCCCACGACGCCGCCCAGCATCACCAGCGCCGGCACGACCAGGCCGGGTTGCAGGACCCCGACGATCTGGCCGAGCAGCCAGAGCCCGCCCACGATCTGAATCGCCGTCATGGCCATCTGGGCCAGCACCGCCGCCGGCCACCACGGCGGGCGCGGCGAGGTGCCGCGCTCCAGCTCTTCCCGTACCGCGAGGTCGTCCAGCGCCTCGGGCAGCCCCTCCGCGCCGCGTACCGCCGCCTCGCGTACCGCCTGCGCCCAGGGCGCGGGAAGCCCCGCCGTGGCATGGTCGGCGACCGTACGGACGGCCTGTTCGACCCGCTGGCGTGCGGTGACCTGCTCCTCGATCCGGGTGTCGGAGCGCGGCCGCTGGAGGGCCGGGACACGGATCCGGTCGTACCAGCGCCACAGCCGCAGCCAGGGGGTCCCGCAGGCGCGCTGGGCGCTGAGCCGCCATTCGCGTTCGGCGGCCTCGCCCGCCGCGGTGGCGCCGACCGCCGCGGCGAGGCGGTCCGCGAACTCGTCGCGGGCCCGTTCGCCGAGCCCGGGCCTGCCGTCCGCGACGTACAGCGGGCGCAGTTCGACGGCGGCGGCGTCCACGTCGGCGGCGAGCCTGCGGGCCGCCGCGCCGCGCTCCTGCACGAAACGGCCGAGCTGGTCGCGCAGTTCGCCGACGCCCTGGCCGGTCAGCGCGGAGAGCGCGAGCACCGACGCGCCGGGCTCGCCGTGTTCGCCGAGCGCCATGCCGTCCTCGTCGAGCAGCCGGCGCAGATCGTCGAGGACCAGGTCGGCGGCGTCGCCGGGCAGCCGGTCCACCTGGTTCAGGACGACGAAGCTGACCTCGGCGTGACCGGCCATCGGGCGCAGGTAGCGCTCGTGGAGCACGGCGTCGGCGTACTTCTCGGGGTCCACGACCCACACGATCGCGTCGACCAGGGCGAGTACGCGATCGGCGGCCTGCCGGTGCGAGACGACCGCCGAGTCCAGGTCGGGCAGGTCGACGAGGACGAGCCCCTCCAGGTCGCCGCCCGAGCCACCGGCACTGTCCAGCGGCCGGCGGCGCAGCCGGCCGGGGATGCCGAGCCGGTCGAGCAGGCCCGCGGCGCCGTCGGTCCAGCTGCACGCGATGGGCGCGCCGGTGGTCGGGCGGCGCAGTCCGGTGTCCGAGATCTGGCTTCTGGCCAGGGCGTTGAAGAGAGTGGACTTACCGCTTCCGGTGGCGCCCGCGACGGCGACGACGGTGTGCCGCGCGGACAGGCGCTGGCGTGCGGACGCCTCGTCGAGCACCCGCCCCGCTTCAGCGAGCGCCTGGGCGTCGAGCCGCGTACGGGAGAGGCCGACCAGTTCACGCAGCGCGTCGAGGCGTCCGCGTACCGCGCCGACGTAAGGGCCGCCGATGGGTTCGAACGCGGCGTCCTGCGGTTCCTCGTCGCCCTGTTCGAGGACGGATGTCATCTCGCCGGGCTCGGCGGCGCGCCGCGCGATCAGCCCGTCGGCCCAGCGGTCCTCGGCCTCCTGCGTCATGCGGCTTTCCTCTCCTTCTGCACTACGGACAGTGCGGCGATCAGCCCGGCCTGCGGCTCGGGTGTCACCTCAAGGGCGTCCAGCGGCGCGAGCCGCCGTTCGCGTTCGGCGCCGAGCACCTGGTCGATGTAGGTGGCGACGAGTTCGCCGCCCTTGTCGCGAAGGCGCAGCGCGCCGTGGGCGCCGATCCGCTCGGCGAGCCGCTCGCCCGCCCGGCGCGCCCGGCGGCCGCCGAGCAGGGCGGCGGCGAGCAGCGCGGCCACGGTCTCGGGGTCGGGCGCCACCGAGCGTTCCATTTCCCGTACTTCGTCCTCGGCCAGCTCTTCGAGCACCCGCCGCCAGCGTCGTACGGCGAGCCCGATGCGGTCTTCTGGGTCCTGGTGGCGTACGCCGTCGGCGAGGCGGGCCGCCGCCGGTTCGCGCGCCCATGCCTCCCTGACGCGCTCGTCGGCGGCGGCCGCCGCGCAGCGCAGGAGCTCGGCGAGGCTGTCCACGAGCGCGTCAAGGAGTTCGGCGGAGGAGGCGCCGCCGGGGTGGGCGCGCCAGCGGGTGAGGGCGTCCCCGGCGAGCACCTCGCCGGCCTGGAGGCGGCGCCGCACCCGAGCGCCTTCCTTGCCGTACGCGTCCTCGACCGCGCCGGTGAGGCGTACGGCCGCGGCGTACTGGGCTGCGACGGCCGAAGCGAGCTCCGGCATGCGGGCGTTGAGCGACTCGATCGCGCCGGACGCGGTGCGGGCGACGGCCTGCTGGCGGGCGGCGGGGTCCTGGCTGCGGTGGGTGAGCCAGGTGCGCAGCGCGGCGACGGCGTTGGAGGGCAGCAGGCCGTGCGAGGCCCCGGCGGACTCGGGCAGTTCGGGCACGGTGAACCGCGGTACCTCGCCGAGCCCGGCGCGGGTGAGCAAGGCCCCGTACTGCCGCGAGACTTCGGCGAGCACCTGGTGGGGTACCCGGTCGAGCACGGTGACGAGGGTGGCGTCGTACTCCTTCGCGGTACGCAGCAGATGCCAGGGGACGGCGTCGGCGTAGCGGGAGGCGGTGGTGACCATGACCCAGACGTCGGCGGCGCAGATGAGTTCGGCGGCCAGGATGCGGTTGCTCACGACGAGCGAGTCGATGTCCGGGGCGTCGAGCAGGGCGAGCCCGCGCGGCAGGGTGGCGGCGGTCTCGACGCGTACCGATTCGTCGTCGTCCCCGCAGGGCAGGTCGTCGGGTTCGGCGTCCTCGTGCTGCTGCGGCAGCCAGACGCGGGTGAGGCCGGGCAGCACGCGCACCCCGGTGAACCACTCCTTGTCGTCGGGGTGGCAGACGAGCACCGGCGTACGGGTGGTGGGCCGCAGCACGCCCGCCTGGCTGACCCGCCTGCCCACAAGGGAGTTGACGAGGGTGGACTTTCCGGCACCGGTGGAGCCGCCGATGACCGCGAGCATCGGGGCTTCGGGGTCGCGCAGTCGTGGCAGCAGGTAGTCGTCGAGCTGTGCGAGCAGCTCGCTGCGGGTCTGCCGGGCACGTGGCGCCCCCGGCAGGGGCAGCGGGAGGCGCACGGCGGCGACACTGTCGCGCAGGGCGGAGAGTGCGTCGATGAGCTGAGGCCGTACGTCCAAGGTCACCACATGTGAAGAATGCCCAATTTTGGCGGCTTTTTGAAGCGTATGGCTACTTTCCGCGCGCGTCCGTACGCCAGCGGGACGCGCCGAACGGACACAGGGGACACATGGGATGAGTGGGACGCAGGCATAACGAGTGCACAACACCCTGCGCCGCGAGCGTCAAAAGCGCTGCAGGATTCGCACCCGCCTGCGATTATCGGTTCGCTTCACCGAACCTCCACATCGTGCCACGCAGGTGAAGCAACCGGGACGAGGTGACAGGAGCCCTATCCTTGTCCCCGGCAAGGTCACCGGCCCGGGACCAGTCCCGGACCAGCACCCCTGCCCGCCCGGGGCTCCAGGCCACCGAGGCCCCATCCGGCCCCCGTAGCTCAGTGGATAGAGCAGGCGCCTTCTAAGCGCTTGGCCGCAGGTTCGAGTCCTGCCGGGGGCGCCCAGCTCGACCGGGCGCTCGGCCCTCCTTCGGGAGGGCCTTTTTGCTGGTCGGAGCAGCGTACCGAGCGCGGCCGGTAGCGCCGGCGTAGATGCCGGAACCGCCCCTGGTGAGCCCCGAGCGGGTAGGGCTCCGACGGCATCACCCCAGTGCGCCTTCGCCGACCTCATCACCAGCGGCATGCCCGACCGTCATCTGCGCCGGGTCAGATCCCGGTACAGATCCCGGCGAGGCGTTCACCCAGGCCGTCGAACTCCAGCTGCCCGAGGCCCACGTGATCGGCTCGTCGGCCGGACTCCACGCCTGCCTCCAACTCCCGGACGGCATCGCCGAGTCCATGTACGTCATCAAGGACGCCATCGAAGAACAGCGCTCCGCGCGGAACCGCTCCCTCGACGCCGTCCGGGCCCCGGCCTACGCCGGCGACTGACCGTCCGCACGCCGTGGCCCGCCCGCCTTGGCACGCCGGATGAACTCCTCGATCAGAGCGGGGTCTTTGACGCCTCGGCGCGCCTCGACTCCGCTCGACACGTCGACGCCCCACGGGCGGGCCGCCCCGATCGCCTCGCGGACATTGCCCGGGCCGAGCCCACCGGCCAGCATCCACCGGCCGGCGGGCGGGGTGGCGCCGAGGGCGGACCAGTCCCACGGCTCCCCCGAACCCGGGCTCGGGGAGTCCAGGATCAGCAGGTCCTCGCCGAAGTCGCCGCAGGCCGCGCCCGCCGCCGACGCCGCCGCGGTGGCGCGCACCAGCGTCAGACCCAGCTCCCGCAGCGCGGCGAAGGCCGCCGGCGGGTGCGTGCCGTGCAGCTGCACCGACCCGATCCCGGCGGCGCGCACCGTCTCGCGGACGAACGCGAGCGGCTCGTCCCGGAACACCCCCACCGTCAGCACACCGGCCGGGACCTCCTCGACCAGTCGCCGGACCACATCGGAGTCAACCCGGCGTGGACTATCCGTGAATACGAAGCCGAGCGCGTCGGCACCCGCGTCGACCGCGGCCGCGATATCCGGCGCCGTACTCAGCCCACAGATCTTGACGAACATCTGTCCCCGCTCTCTGAATCCCAGCATCATTCCAACAATTCAGTGTGTGCCGCCTCGAAGCGGTCTGCCCTCCGCCGGCGACCAGTCCATCTCGTACGGCTTGACCGCGGTCTCGATGGCGGGCCGCACCCGCTCGGCGTCGCGGCCCGGAACCGGAAGGTTCCGGCGGTGTGCACGGCGCCGAGGCGACGGGGGGCTCGTCAGCGCGGGACGGTGCGCGGCTCATCGGCGTGAGACAACGCGGGGCGCGTCAGCTGAGGCGGCACGGGGGCCCGTCAGCTGAGGCGGCACGGGGGCGCGTCAGCTTGAGGCGGCACCGGGGCCCGTCAGCTTGAGGCGGCGCGGGGTGACGCGGACTCGGTCCGTTCGTGGCCGATCCAGGCGTCCACGCGGGACCACTGGTCGGTCAGCCACGACTCGCGGGCCTCGCGTCCCCGCGGGATCGCTCGGCTGGGCACGCTCCACCAAGTGGCGCGTACGGACTCCCGCAGGGGGATCGAACTCCACAGGCGGGACGGCGAGTCGATGCGGTCGAGGCCGGTGTGCGCGACGAAGACGACGGCCGCTCCCGCGTCGCGCGCTCCGGTCAGCGCGGCGAGCGGCCCCGCCATTCGCGGCGGCAGTACGTGGTGCTGGCGCCGCGCCCGGGCTGCGCGACGCAGCTGGCCGGTGCGGACGAGCCAGCGGATGGACCGCCTGCGGCGCCGCTCGGTGAAGTTCCCGCCCTCGGGGAACACCACCAGCGCGTCGCCCGGGGCCAGCCGGGCCGCGAGGGCGCCGATGGCGTCCGACGTCCGCCCGTCGGTGTCGGCATGGCGCGGCACGAAACAGTGCGGCAGCGCGCTGAGCACCAGGTCCATGCACGGGTCCCAGCGCAGGAACTCCTTGAGGACGACCTGGGGACGGAGCCCCGCGCCGCACACAAGGCCGTGGACCAGCAGGATGGAATCACCGGGCCCAGCGTGGCGGGCGAAGACGACCATGCCGTCCGGCGGCCGGACGCCGGGCCCCGGGATCGGCGGGTCGACCTCCACGCTCAGCGCGAAGATCCGCCGTGAGCACCCCACAAGGCAGCCGAGGAGCCGCGCCAGCAGCCGGTAGTTGAGTGCCACCAGACGCTCCCTCCGCTCCGGGCCGCCGCCCAGGCAGCGCAGCCGGGCGACGAGCGCCGCACACACCCCGGCGAGGTCGGCGACGAGGTACACGAAGGCGTAGAGCGCCAGGCGTTGCGGTTGCAGGCCGCGTCCGTGCCGGCCGGCGAGCAGCGACAGCGGGGCGAGCGCCACCGTCACGAGCAGCAGCGCGAGGGCGAGCGGGATCAGGGCGAGGAGCGCGGGCACGGTCACGCACCGTCTGGCCACATCGCGTACGCCGGCCGCGCGGCTCACGGAGCGCCGTCGTCCGTACGGGGCGCCGACTCAGGGCCGTCGTCCGCACGGGGTACCGGCCTGGCGCCGTCGTCCGTACGGGGCGCCGGCCTGGCGCCGTCGTCCGCACGGGGTACCGGCCTGGCGCCGTCGTCCGTACGGGGCGCCGGCCTGGCGCCGTCGTCCGTACCGGGTACCGGCCTGGCGCCGTCGTCCATACGGGGCGCCGGCTTGCCCGCGGCCTCCAGATAGGCGGCCGTAGCCTCGTACGCGCGCTCCATCCGCTGCGCGGAGCGCCCGAAGTCGCGGTGGCGGAACTTGCGGCCCGCGATGTCCTCACCCCGGTCGGACGAGGCGCCCGTGGGCAGCAGGTGCACCTCCACACCGGAGGGCAGGTCCGTCATGTCGCGGGTGAAGCGGTGGCGCCGGGCGATCTCGAAGGCCACCGTGGCCACCTCCCACGGCGCCCGGGGTGCCGTCAACGGCCGCTCCACGCGCCCGACTTGCAGCACGTACACGGTGCGGGCCCCGGCGGCGACGGCGCGGCCCACGGGGATGCTGTTGATGAGGCCGCCGTCGAAGAAGTGCTCGCCATCGATCTCGACGGGCGGCAGCAGCCCCGGCACCGCGCAGGAGGCGAGGACCGCAGGGACCAGCGGCCCCCGCGTGAACCAGTGCTCGGCGGCGCTCTCGATGCCGGCCGCGACGCACTGGAACGGCACGGCGAGATCCTCGATGCGTTTCGCCGGCAGCCGGGTCTCCAGGAGCTCGCTCAGGGGCTCCGACGAATAGACGTGCGTCCGGTTGCGCGCGGCGAGCCGCAGGCGCCGCAGCACCGACCCGGAGAAGACACCCGAGCGCCCCAGGCTCCCCCACAGCTCACCGAGCCGCTCCACGGAGTCGGCGGTCGGCTCGGCCGCGAAGGCCGCGCCGTTGATCGCCCCCACGGACGTCCCCACCACGAGGTCCGGCTCGATGCCGGCCGCGACGAGCGCCCTGAGCATGCCCACCTCGTAGGCGCCGAGCGCTCCTCCGCCTCCGAGGACGAACGCACACCGATACCCCGGCCCCCGCTCCGGCCCCGCAATCACGTGCTCATCCATATCTGCCCCCTGCCCCGCCCGGCCATGACCATCCGCGATCCGGACGGGCCGTCGGGCGGGCCGGCGTCATGGTGTGGGGGGCTCGCCGCCCAGCTCCCGGTAGACGTTCTGGGTTTCCTCGGCGGTCAGGGCAGGTCCGGGCAGGGGGCGCTGGGCCGTGGCGCGGAACCCGTCCAGGAGCAGGGCCAGGGGGCGGCGCCACGAGCCAGGGCGGACCGCCTCGATCGCGGGCAGCGAGCTGCCGAGGGCGCTGAGCGCGAAGAGGAGGTCTTCCGGCACGACGTCCGTACGCAGCTCGCCGTCGGCCACGGCGCGGCGCATCAGCTCGCTCACGGTCGTGTGGTTGTGGACGTGGATCGCGTCCAGGGTCGGGGCGCCCTCGATGCCGGTGGTCATCAGGTCGCCGACGCCCCGGTCACGGGCGAGCAGCGCGCAGACGCTCTCCAGGTACGCGGTCAGCGACCCCCAGGCGTCGTCGGCGGCGCGGGCCCGTTCGCCGGCGGCCATCACGGCGGTCAGGTCGTCATGGAAGACGGCTTCGACCAGGTCGCCCCGAGTGGGGAAGCGCCGGTAGAGGGTGGCGTTGCCCACGCCCGCGCGCTTGGCGATCTCGTCGAGCGGAACGTTGATCCCCTGCTCGGCGAAGAGCTCCCGGGCCGCCACGACCAGGAGGTCCCGGTTGCGCTGGGCGTCACGCCGCAGGGGCGCGGACTTCTTCGTGCTCTCCGGCGGGGCCATGGCCCCCGACCCTATCCCAGCAGGCCAGGGCCCTCCCCCGGGCGGGCTCGGCTCGGGCCCTCCCCCTCCACCGGAGCCGGCCCGGCTCGGCCCGGCTCGGGCCCTCCCCCTCCACCGGAGCCGGCCCGGCTCGGCCCGGGGTGAGGTCGGGCCGGGCCGGCAGCCGCCCCGGCCCGACGGTCGCCCCGCCCGAGCCGGCGACCAGCCGTGTGCCCGGGCCGGCGGTCCCCCGTTCCGCCGGCCCGGAGTCTCGTCCCGGTTCAGTTCACGCTGTACGTCCAACTCGGCTGCCAGGCGCGGCCGATCAGGCGGCGCACGTCCGCGCCGGTCCGAAGGCGTACGCCGACCGCGCCGGACAGACCGTGGCGCAACCGGCTGCGGGCGAGGCTCACCACGGCGGCCAGGCCGTACTTGTCGATGAGCGCGACCCGATAGCGCACGCTCCCCTCGGCGTCCAGAAACGCGGGCCGCACCCGCAGCGCGCCGCCCCCCGCTCCGTCCGCGACCTGGACCAGTGTCCCCGCGCGCAGCCGGCCGGCCAGCCGCGACGCGGTCGGTACGAGGATGCCGAGGGCCGGGCCGTCCCGGATCACCCACACGGCGTCGGTCGTCGCGGCACCGCAGCGGTCGTACGTGGTCACCAACAGGCGCCTGGCGTCGGCCAGTTCACTGCCCTGACGCGTCCTCGTGCCCGGCATGCTCACCACCCCCGCCGTGCCCCGCAGGCACACCACCCCCGCCGTCGCCCGCAGGCACACCGGCCCCGCCGTGGCCCGCAGGCACACCACCCCCACCGTGGCCCGCGCGTACACCGCCACCGCCGGGGCCCGCGTGCGCGGCCGCGAGGCTCTCGCGCTCCCGCGGCGTCGCCTTGGCGACCTGCCCTCCCGCACCGAAGTAGGCGCGGGAGAGCCGGGCCCGCAGTGAGCCCGTTTCGGCCGCCGGCCGGGGCTGCTCGTGCGCGGTGAGCGTGTGCAGCCGCGCCGCCGGCAGGGGCTCGTGCAGCTCGACGTACTCCCCGTGCGGCAGCTTCTTGACGATGCCGGTCTCCCTGCCGTGCAGGACCAGGTCGCGGTCGCGCCGTTGCAGACCGAGGCACCAGCGGCGCGCTGTCTCGAAGACCAGTACCGGCACCACGAAGAAGCCGATCCGGACCGTCCACGTCATCGCGTTGAGGGAGAGGTGGAAGTGGGTCGCGAACAGGTCGTTGCCGCCGCCGACCAGGGTGACCAGGTACAGGCTGATCCAGGCCGCACCGAGCGCGGTACGCACGGGGGCGTTGCGCGGCCGGTCCAGGAGGTGGTGCTCACGGCCGTCCCGGGTGATCCACGCCTCCACGAAGGGATAGACCGCGATCAGGCCGAGGACGGCCGGGAAGAGGAGGAAGGGGATGAGCACGCCGGGGACGAGGGTGTGGCCCGCCACGTTGATCTCCCAGCCGGGCATCACCCGGATCAGCCCCTCCGCGAAGCCCATGTACCAGTCGGGCTGGGCGCCCGTGGAGACCTGGTCGGGGCGGTACGGGCCGAACGCCCAGATCGGGTTGATCGAGGCGATCGCCGCGACGGCCGCGATGACGCCGAACACGAGGAAGAAGAACCCGCCGGCCTTCGCCAGGTAGACCGGCATGAGCGGCATCCCCACGACGTTCCGGTTCGTGCGGCCGGGTCCGGCGAACTGGGTGTGCTTGTGGAAGAAGACCAGGATGAGGTGGGCCACGAGCAGCCCCAGCATGATGCCCGGGATGAGCAGCACGTGCAGGCTGTAGAAGCGCGGAATGATGTCCGAGCCGGGGAACTCGCCGCCGAACAGGAACATCTGGAGGTACGTGCCGACCACCGGCACGGACAGGATGACACCCTCGATGAAGCGGATCCCGGTGCCGGAGAGCAGGTCGTCGGGGAGTGAGTAGCCGAAGAAGCCGTCCAGCATGCCGAGGAACAACAGGCCGAACCCGAAGAGCCAGTTGACCTCGCGGGGCTTGCGGAAGGCGCCGGTGAAGAACACCCGCATCATGTGCACGAACATCGCGGCGATGAAGACGACCGCGGCCCAGTGGTGGATCTGCCGGATCAGCAGCCCGCCGCGCACCTCGAAGCTGATGTGCATCGTGGAGTCGAACGCCTCGGAGACCCGCTGTCCGTCGAGCGGGACGTACGGGCCGTCGTAGACGACCTCGGCCATGCCCGGCTTGAAGAACAGCGTCAGCCAGACGCCGGTCAGGATGATGACGACGAAGCTGTACAGGCAGATCTCGCCCAGCATGAACGACCAGTGGTCCGGAAAGATCTTGCGCATGGTGCTCTTGGCGAGCCGGTGCAGTCCCACCCGCCCGTCCGCCCAGTCGGCGATCCGCTCCCCACGTCCTGCCACCGCGAACTCCCTTGCTCCAGTACGCCTCTGCGGAAGCCGCGCACGCCGAACGGACAGGCGGGGGCCGCTCCACCGCCGTACCTCCACCATAACTGGGGATCCATCCCCACTTAAAGTGGCCCCTACCCCCCTGCCCCCGGAGGGGCCAGGAGGCGTGTGAGCTTGCGGGCGTGCGAGCGTGCGAGAACGGCGCCGGATAGGCTGCGCCGGTTGGTGCGCGGTCAGGACCGATGGCGGCTACGAGGGGTTGTGGAGCAGCTTGAAAGGCGATACGGCCACCATGGCCGCGAACCGCGAACCGCGAACCGCACGTAGGGGTTCGGGGGATTCGGGCGGGCCGGGGTGGTCATGCACGCTAGGCCGCCCCTTCGCGTTCCGGTCGGGCCGGACGCCCACCGCTGGCGCACCTTGCACGCCGAGAAGATCCTGGTCGTAGCCGCCCGTACGGTGACGTCGGCCGTACGCGTACTGGAGTGCCTCCCCTCCCTCGTGCGCGACGACAGCCGCATCGGCGTGGTCTTCGCGCACGATCCGACCTCCGCCTTCGGCGACGGGGTCCTCGACCTCCTGCACGACGCCGGGTGCCGTGTGATGCCGTGGGAGCAGCTGGGCCACATCGCACCCGACCTCATCGTGACCGCGAGCGAGAACATCGACGTTCCGGGCGCCGCGTGCCCGGTCCTGGTGCTGCCGCACGGCGTGGGGTTCCAGAAGCTGGTCCCCGACGCCCGCAGCGCCCGGCAACGGCTCTCGGGTCTCGTACCGGACGCCCTGCTGGAGGCCGGGCGGGCCTGGCTGGCCGTCTCGCACCCGGACCAGGAGGCGCAGCTCCTCGCCGCGCACCCCAAGACCGCCGGGCGCACCCTCCTCGTGGGCGACCCCTGCTTCGACGAGCTGCGCGCGGCGCGAACCCAACGCGTAACCCTGCGCGCCGAGTTGGGGGTCGACGACGGCAGGCGGCTGGCCGTGATCAGCTCCACCTGGGGGCCGACCTCCCTCCTCGGCCAGGACCCGGGTCTACCGGCACGGCTGCTCGCGTCACTGCCGTACGACGAGTACCGGGTCGCCCTCATCGCCCACCCCAACGTCTGGGCGGGGCACGGGGGTTGGCAGATCCGTACGCTCCTGGCGGCCGCCCTCGACGCGGGGCTGCTGCTCGTGCCGCCGGTCCACGCGTGGCGCCCCGCGCTCGCCGCCGCCGACGTGGTGATCGGCGACCACGGTTCGGTGACGCTGTACGGGGCCTGCCTGGACCTCCCCGTCCTGCTCGCCGCGTTCGGCTCCGACGCGGTGCCGGGCACGGCCGGCGCCGACCTGGCCCGGCACGCGCCGCGCCTCGACCCCGGCGCCGGCCTCGCCGAGCAGGTCGATGAGGCCGTACGCGCCCACGTGCCGGGGCGGTACGCCCCCGTCGCCGAGCGGGCCTTCGCCGGGCCTGGGCAGGCGCACGCCCGGCTGCGTACCGCGCTCTACCGCCTTCTGGATCTCCCGGAGCCGCCCACCGGCGCACCGGCGGCGCCGGTGCTCGCGCCGCCGGCCTCGTCCGACGCGGGCGCCGTGCCGTGCCGGTCCTGGCGGGTCTCCACCGCCGTGACGCTGGACGGGCCGGGGCGGACCGTCGTCGCGGTGCTGCGTCACCCGGCGCCGGTGGCCCCGGCCCACGAGGAGAGCGCGGATACGTTCTCGCACCTCGCCTGCGCGGAGGACGAGCCGGACCGCCGGCTGACCGAGAGCGCGTCGGTAGTGCTGCGGCGGGACGCGGCGCCGACCGCGGTCGGCGCGCTGCGCTGGATCCGCGACACCCTGACGGGTTTTCCGGGCTCTCTGCTGGCCGCGGCCGGCGTGGCGTCGGGCGGTGTCCTGGTCGGCCTGCGGGACGGCCGGGTCGTGGAGGCCACCGCGACCGGCCCGCGCGGGGATCCGGGGCCGGCGGCGGCCGTCGTGTACGCGTGTCTGCGGGCGGGCCGGCCGCTTGAGGACGCGCTGGTGACCCTTCGACTGGGCGCGGGCCGGACGGAGGATGTCGCCCTGCGCCTGCGGCCCGGGCAGCGGGCCGGCTGAGCAATCCGGTCAGCCGGTGTCGCCCAACTCCCGCAGCCGCGCCCGGATCTCGCCGACGCGGGGGCTGCCCCCGGACTCGTGGATGTGCAGCGCCCGTTCGAGGTCGGTGCGCAAACCGGCCCTCAGATCGGCACGCAGGTCGGCGCCGTCGCCGCCCACGCGCTGGGCGATGTCGGCAAGTTCCAGAAGTGCCTGCGCCTCGTAGTGGGTCGCGCCCTGCTCGCGCAGTGCCCGGGCCGCGTCGCGCAGTGCGCGGACCGCTTCCCCGTGGTGGCCGAGGTGGTCGTGGGCCCGGCCGATCGCGGCCGTCGCCCGGGCGGCCATCCGCACATCGGGGTCCGCGCACGCCAGGAACGCCTCGTGGGCGCCGCGCAGCGTGTCGAGCGCCGCGGCGGGGTCGCCGGCCGCGTCCTGCGCGCAGCCGAGGAAGAAGGACGCGATGGCCGCACCCCGCGGCTGCCCCGCCCCGACGTTGAGGCGCAGCGACTCCTCGTACACACCGATGGCCCGGGAGGGGTCGATCTGATCCCAATGCCGTCCGGTGAACTCCACTACGGATGCGAGGAGTTGAGGGTGATCTGCGACTTCCGCGCAGGCGCGCGCCGCGTCCAGTTCCGCGCGGGCCCGCTGATACTCGCCGAGGTCCATCAGCGGGCGCGACAGGAGGCTGCGCAGCCGGCCCTCGGCCGCGGGTTCCAGGACCGCCGCCGCGAAGGCAGCGCCGAGTTCCAGGGACTCCTTCCAGTCCACGACGTACCGGCGGTGCAGGAACAGCACCGTGAAGGCCTCCGCCAGCTGCCAGCCCCGGTCGTAGAGGCGGTGATCGGCGGCGGCGCGCAATACCGCCAGGATGTTGGCGCGCTCGGCCTCCAGCCAGTCGAGCGGGGCCGGCGCGCCGTCGGCGGCGAACGGATCCGGGCTGTCGGCGAGGAGCCCGGCCGCGTCGGCGATGCGCAGCCGGTCGAGGCGTACGGCCCGGTCGGCGAACATGGCCAGGACGCAGTAGTGCGTCAACACCCGTTTGATGACGGCCAGTTCGGTATCGTCGGAGCTCCCGGCGTCGGAGCCCTCCGTGTCGGCGCGCTCGCGGGCGTGCAGTCGTACGAGGTCGTGGAAGTGGAAGCGGTCGCGGTCACCGTCCCCCTCCTCCAGGAGGCTCGCCTCGACCAGGGTGTCGAGCAGCGACGCGGCCGTCGCGGGGTCGATGCCGAGCGCGGCGGCGGCCGTGCCCGCCTCGAAGGTACGGCCGGGGAGCCGGCTCAGGATCCGGTAGCAGCGCGCCGCGTCGGGCGGCAGCCGAAGGTAGGACGCGTCGAACACTGCGGACACCGGGTGCTCCCCCCTCAGGGACAACGCGGGCAGTCGGCGGCTCTCGTCGGCCAGTTCGTCGGCGAGGGCGGCCGGGGTGAGGCGGCGCTGGGTCAGGAGCCTGGCCGCGACGACGTGCAGCGCGACGGGAAGACCCCCGCACAGGGCGACGAGCCGTTCGGCGGCCGCCGGGTCGGCGTCGACGGCCTCACGACCGCAACGATCGGCGAGCAGCTCCAGGGCGCTGTGCGGACCGAGTGGCGCCAGGGGCATGAACCGCGCCCCGTCGAGGGCGAGTTCGTTGAGTGACGCGCCGCTCGTGACGAGGACGGCGCTGCCGGGGCCGTTCGGTACCAGGGCCCGCACCTGGGCCGGGGCGTCGACGTTGTCGAGCACGAAGAGCAGCCGCCGCCCGCCGGTGCGCTCCCGCAGCAGCGTGGTCTGCTCGGCCAGGGTGCGCGGCTGGTAGTCGTCGCCGACCCCCAGCGAACGCAGGCAGCTGCCGATCGCGGCGGACACGTCACCGCCGCCTGCTCTGCCGCGCAGCTCCGCGAAATCGACGTAGATCTGCCCGTCGGGGAAGTACGCGCGGGAGCGGTGCGCGCACTGGCGTACGGTCGCCTTCTTGCCGACGCCGGGCGGCCCGGCGACGACGAGGACGCCGACGTGGGCGGCCTCGCGGGCGCCGGTGGCGAGCACGCCGTCCAGGGCCGTGAGGGTGTCGGTGCGGTTGATGAAGCGGGTGCGGAGCACGGGGACCTCGTCGGGCCGCCCGGAGGACGGCTGGGGCCCACCGGCCGGCTGCGGCTCGCCGTGGGAGGCGATGCCGCTGTGCTGCCAGGGCAGCTCCCGCCCGGCTCCCCCGGCTCCCGGAACCGCGCCGGCCACCCCTGCAAGCTCGGCGAGCAGGACCCGCAGCTCCTGCGCGGCGCCCGGGTCCTCCTCCAGCACGCGGCGCAGTCTCAGCCGCAGACCCTCCTCCGGATCCGCCTCACCTCCGGCCGTTCCAGCGTCCGCCAACTGCCCCGGTTCAGCGGCCTGTTGGAGCCCGCCGTCACCGCCCCCTTCGCCCCGCCGGGAGAAGAACCGCGCGACCCGGGTCCGCGCCTGCGTCCAGGACTCGGAGACCATGAGCCCCATCAGGGTGGTCGCCGCAGATCCCGCAAGCGCCGCCAACTCGGCTTCCACGGAGCCCCCTTTGTGTCGTGCACGCGAACGGAGTACGCAATACCGAGGTCGACGGTAGAGAGACCACCGTAGAGAGATCACCCCGGCTTGGGTAGGGCGAGCTGTTCCGCACCCGGCGAAGGAGGCCCGAGCGCGCACGCCCTGGCACATGCGCCGGCCATCCTGTGACTGTGACGCGCCCTCTCGCCCCGGCTCCACCTGGCGGGGACTGCTCCGTACGAGGGAAGAGCCGTGTCCGGACAGCGGTGCGTCGTCTCCGGACAGCGGCGACCCGGCGGCGCCCGGCCCCGTAATACCGGGCCCCCGGCCCCCGCGGGAAGCCGGGCGTCCGGTCCTCGGGGGCGGGTTTGTAAGCTCGACACGGCGCACCCACCCCATTGCCGTTCCACGCCCGCGCGGCTCCGCGAGAGGAAACACCATGACCACCGAGCTGAGCTCCGACGCCCTGGCCGGGCTGCTCGACCAGGCCCGGAAGGACTACGAGGCCCTGGCCGCCCGTGGTCTCAAGCTCGACCTCACCCGGGGCAAGCCCGCGCCCGAGCAGCTCGATCTCTGCGAGGACCTGCTCAGCCTGCCCGGCGGCCGCTTCACCTCGGCCGACGGCACCGACGTCCGTAATTACGGCGGCCTCCAGGGCCTCATGGAGCTCCGGGAGATCTTCGCCGAGGTCCTCCAGGTGCCGGCCGGGCAGCTGCTCGCCGCGGGCAACTCCAGCCTTGAGCTGATGCACGACTGCCTGGTGCACGCGATGCTGAGCGTCGTGCCCGGCGCCGAGTCCCACTGGGTCGACCAGGAGCGCCTTGCGTTCCTGTGCCCGGTGCCCGGCTACGACCGGCACTTCGCGCTGTGCGAGCGGTTCGGCATCGAGATGATCCCGGTCCCGATGACCGACGCGGGCCCGGACATGGACGTCGTGGAGCGTCTGGTCGCCGAGGACGCGGGCATCAAGGGCATCTGGTGCGTGCCGAAGTACAGCAACCCGAGCGGCGTCAGCTACAGCGACGAGACGGTGGCGCGGCTCGCCCGCATGGAGACCGCGGCGCCCGACTTCCGGATCTTCTGGGACAACGCCTACGCGGCCCACCACCTCACCGACGAGCCCACCGAGATCGCCGACCTGCTCGGTGCGTGTGCCGAGGCCGGCCACGCCGACCGTGCGTTCGTCTTCGGCTCCACCTCGAAGATCACGGCCGCGGGCGCCGGCGTCGCCTTCTTCGGCGCCTCGCCCGCCAACGTGCAGTGGCTGCTCGCCAACAACTCCAAGCGCTCGATCGGCCCCGACAAGGTCAACCAGTTGCGCCATGTGATCTTCCTGCGGGACGCGGACGGCGTACGGGCCCACATGGAGCGCCAGCGCGGGCTGCTCCAGCCGAAGTTCGAGACGGTGCAGCGGATCCTGGAGAGCGAGCTCGGCGGCACCGGCCTCGCGAGCTGGACGCTCCCCAAGGGCGGCTACTTCGTCACCCTCGACGTGCCCGAGGGCTGTGCGAAGGAGGTCGTGGCGCGGGCCGGCGCGGCGGGTGTCGTGTTGACCCCGGCCGGCGCGACGCACCCGTACGGCGACGACCCGCGCGACGCCACCATCCGTATCGCGCCCAGCTACCCGGGCCTCGCGGAGCTGGAGCAGGCGATCCTCGGCCTGACGGCGTGTGTGCGGCTCGTCGGATACGAGAAGCTCCTCGCGGCCTGACCGGGCGCGGCCTCACCGGGCGCGGCCTGACCGGGCGCGGCCTCACCGGGCGCGGCCTGACCGGGCGCGGCCTCACCGGGCCGCGGCCGCCCCGGCCCCGCACCGGGCCGCGCCCACCCCGGCCCCGCATCCCCGGCCGCACGCACCCCGCCCGCGAGGACCGCGCGTCTACGACACGATGTCCTTGCGGGCGAAGCCGCGGAAGGCCAGCGCGAACAGGACGAGGGCGTACGCGACGGAGACCGCCGAGCCCTTCAGCATGCCGCCCCACTCCAGATGCGGCTGGAGCGCGTCGGCCCAGGCGAACTGCCAGTGCGCGGGCAGGAAGTCGCGCCAGTCGCCGAGCGCCGTCACCGCGTCGAGGACGTTGCCGACGATGGTCAGGCCGACCGCCCCGCCGACCGCGCCGAGCGGCGCGTCGGTGCGGGTGGAGAGCCAGAACGCCAGCGCCGCGGTGACCAGTTGGGAGACGAAGACGAAGGCGACCGCCGCGGCGAGGCGGGGTACGGCCTGGCCCGCGCCGAGCGCGCCGCCGGTCGGGATCTCCAGCGGGCCCCAGCCGTAGAACGCGGTGCCCGCCGCGAGCGCCACCAGCGGCAGCAGCACGATCGCCGCCGCACTGAACCCGAGCGCCACCGCCAGCTTCGACCACAGCAGTCTGGCCCGGGGCACGGGCGCCGCGAGCAGATAGCGCAGCGACGACCAGCTCGCCTCCGCCGCCACGGTGTCCCCGCAGAACAGCGCGACCGGGACCACGAGCAGGAAGCCCGCCGAGACGAACAGGCAGGTCGCTGCGAAGTTGGCGCCGGACGCGGTCGCCGTGTCCATCAGGGTGATCCGCCCACCCCGGCTGCTCGGGGTGCCGCCGATGGCGAACGCCACGATCAGCACGAAGGGCAGCGCGCCGAGCACCGCCGCCATCACCAGGGTGCGCCGGCGCTTGAGCTGCCGCAGCGCCTCGACGCGCAGCGGCAGGGTGCGCCCCGGCCGGTATCCGGGTGCGGTCTCGCCCGCCGGGGACGCGCCCGCCGGGGACTCCATCAGGGTGCTCACGCGGTCCCTCCGATCAGGGTGAGGAAGGCGTCCTCAAGGCGGCGGTGCGGTCCTACGCCGGTCAACTGGACGCCCAGGCGCAGCAGTTCGGCGATGAGCTCGGTGGTGGTCGCCCCTTCCAGGCGGACCAGGAGACCGTCGTCGGTGCGGAGCGCCGAGCCGATGCCGGGCAGGGCGGCCACCTTGTCGACGACGGCCGCGGGGACCGCTTCGACGGTGGTGACGAGCAGGGTGTCGCCCGCGCCGGTGATCTCGGCGACCGGGCCCGCCTGGACGAGCCGGCCGCGGTCCATGACCACCAGATGCGTACAGGACTGCTCGACCTCGGACAGGAGGTGGCTGGAGACGATCACGGTGCGGCCGCCCTCGGCGTAGCGGATCATCACGTCCCGCATCTCGCGGATCTGTGGTGGGTCGAGTCCGTTGGTCGGCTCGTCGAGGATCAAAAGGTCCGGCATGCCGAGCATGGCCTGGGCGATGGCGAGGCGCTGGCGCATGCCCTGCGAGTACGTCCGTACGGCGCGCTGGAGGGCGTCGCCGAGGCCCGCGATCCTGAGGGCCTCCTCGATGCGGGAGTCCGCGGCGGGGCGGCCGGTCGCCGCCCAGTACAGCTCCAGGTTCTCGCGGCCCGACAGATGCGGCAGGAAGCCGGCGCCCTCGACGAACGCGCCGACCCGGGACAGGACGGGCGAGCCCGGCCGGATGGCGTGGCCGAAAACGCGGATCTCACCGCCGTCGGGCCGGATGAGGCCCATGAGCATGCGCAGGGTGGTGGTCTTGCCGGCGCCGTTGGGCCCGAGCAGCCCGAGGACCTGGCCCTTCTCGACGCGGAAGGAGAGGTCCCGTACGGCGTACCGGTCACTGGACTTGGCGTACTTCTTCGTCAAATCGGTGATCTGGAGCGGCACTTGAGCCAGGTCCGGATCGGGGGCCGGGGTGTGGGTGCGTCGGGTGACGAGGAGCGCCGCGCCGATGAGGGCGCCGGCGAGCGGCAGCCCCCACACCCACCAGGCAAGGCCCGCCGACGCGGTGCGCAGCGCGGGCACGGTCGGCACGCTCAGGGCGCCGCCATCGAGGGAGACGGTGTACGCGGCGGGCGCGGCCGGGGAGGCGAAGCCGAGGTCGGTGGCGGCCACGACGAGGCGGAGCCGGTGGCCGGCCTCGACGTTGTGGTCGACGGCGGGCAGCGTCAGCTCGACGCTCCTGCCGTCCTTGGCGCCGTCGACCCGCACGGGCGCGACGAGTTGGGAGGGCAGCACCTGTTGCTTGCCGTCGGGGCCGACGTCGTACACCTTCCCGAACAGGACGGCGGTGCCGGTGCTCGATGTGACCTTCAGCTTGATGGTGGACGATCCGGTGACGTGGACGCCGGTGGTCAAGGGCGCCGAGTCGAACGTCGCGTACTGGCCGGGGAAGTCGAGGGAGAGGCCGACGCCGAGCGAGGAGAGGCCCGCGACACCCGAGCCGAGGCCGGGCACCGCCGAGATCGCGGGCGGCGCGCCGCCGGGCGGGTTGTCGAAGCTCTGCT
The DNA here is from genome assembly GCF_040651795.1 of Streptomyces sp. NPDC048361. Lineage (NCBI taxonomy): Bacteria > Bacillati > Actinomycetota > Actinomycetes > Kitasatosporales > Streptomycetaceae > Streptomyces > Streptomyces sp. NPDC048361. The sequence continues at coordinate 230,929 of NZ_JBEZKW010000002.1, read as the reverse complement.
CGCGGCCGGTCAGGGCGACCGTCTGCCGGTCACTCTCCAGGCCCGGGTAGCTGCCGGTGGAGGCGCCTCTCAACTGGGCCGATCCGTCAGTGGAGTTGACGCCACCGGTGCGTGTGACGCGGAAGGCAGGGCCGGTGGAGGCGCTCTTGTCGTCCTTCAGATAGCGGTCGAACCACTGGGTGACGCGCGCCTGGGTTCGGCCGCTCTCGCGGTCGCCTCCGTCGTGGCCGCCGGCGATCCAGTCGACGGAGACCGGGGCGCCGTTGGCGGCGATACGCCGCGCCATGGCGTCGGCCTGGCCGAGCGGGAAGAGCGAGTCGGTCTGGCCCTGCATGATCAGGGCGGGCACCTTGATGCGGTCGCCCACGGCGGAGGGGCTCTTGGACTCCAGGAGCTTCTCGGCCTCGGCATCGGGCTGCCCGGCGGTCGCGACCCGGTTGTACATCGCGCAGAGCTCCGGCTGGAACTTCTGGCAGCCGCCCGCCGTGGAGACGAAGATCCCGGCCCAGAGCTTCTTGTAGACGCCGTCGGGGAAGAAGACGTCCGACAGGTTCCAGTACGTCATCTCCGGGGCGATCGCGTCGACCCGCTGGTCGTAGCCGGCGGCGAGCAACGAGATCGCCCCGCCGTACGAGACACCCGTGACGCCGACACGCGGGTCGCCCGCCTTGTCGAGCCGTACCTCGGGCCGCTCGGCGAGCCAGTCGATGAGCCGCGAGACGTCCTTGACCTCGAACGCGGGGTCGTTGAGCCCGATGCGGCCGGTGGACTCGCCGAAGCCGCGCGCGGACCACGTCATCACCGCGTACCCGTCGCGCGCGAGCTGTTCGGCCTGGCCCTTCACCTCGTTCTTGCTGCCGCCGAAACCGTGCCCGATCAGCACGGCGGGGCGTTTGTCCTTGGCGCTGCCCGCGGTGAAGAACGACGTGTCGATCTTCGCCCCCGGCATGTCGAGCACCCGGTCCTCACGGTGCACGGCGGGCGCCCCCGAAGCGCCGGCGGCGCTCCAGACGCCGGCGCCGGCCAGCGCGGCGAGGGCGGCCGCCCCCGCGGCCACCCGCCACCGGCGTCTGCGCATGCTGATCTCCATCCCCCAACCGTATGCGCCCGCACCGACAACCGAAGCTGCCGCTGGGTGGAGGTGGCTGCTGTACCCGGGGAGTACGGCCGCCCGCTCCCGTACCGCGTCGGGAGTACGGGAGCGGGCGTACGGCCGTAGACGGAGCGGCCCGGGTCAGAACGAGGTGGCGGTCAGCCAGGTGTCCAGGACGCCCGCGTCGCCGAGGATCTCGACGGCCGGGGTGTCGGTGGGCAGCCGGCGGTAGAAGACGCGCAGGACGTCGGCGAGGGGGCCGTGCACCGCGACCGTCGCCTTGTCGTGGGTCTTCGCCTCGGCCCGGTGCCAGGTGAACGCCTGGTCGCCGAGCTCGATGAACCACTGGGCGCCGGCGTCCTTGGCGTGCAGGTGCAGGGAGTGGCCGGGCTCGCCGAGCTTGGCGTCGTTGGTCCGGAACGCCCGGGTGAAGGTGAGGACGTCGAGCCATTCGTCGATGGCGTCGGCTCCGACCTCCGCGGGCACGGTGAAGGCGGTACCGAGGGCGGTTGCCGCGTCAGCCCGGTGCACCAGGGTCTCGTGGGTCATCCGGCGCGCCCAGAACGCGCTGGTCGCCGGGCCCGTCCAGCTCCACACCGGCACGTCGGGCCCGGCGTCGCGCAGTACGGCTGCGCAGTTCTCGGCGCCCTCGGCCATCCAGGCGTCGAGGGCCGCCGGGTCGTCGCTGTCGGGCCCGCCCGCGCCGGGCACCGCGTCGGGCCGGAACGGCTCGGTGGCCTGCGTGCGGACGATCTCGGTGGACCACCGATGGGCCCCGCCCACGTGCACGGCGAGGTCGCGCAGGGTCCACTCGGGGCAGGTCGGTACGGCCGCCGTCAGGTCGGCGCCGGCGAGGTGGGACCTCAACTCAGCGCTCTGGCGCAGGATTTGGTCGCAGTACGTCGCGTGCTCAAGGGTCATGCCGACACCCTAGGCAATGCCTCAGGCCCGTGCGCCTTCGGGGAGGCCGACTTGGGTGCCGGGCCCGCCGACTTCGCCCTCGGCGGGACCGACTTCGCCCCTGGCCGGGCCGGACTCACCCTCGGGGAGAGCGACTTCGCCCTCGGCGGGACCGAATTCGCCCTCAGCGGGAGCGACGTCGTCCTCGGGGAGACCGACTTCGTCCTCGGGGATGCTGACCAGCCAGCGGGTGGCGCGGCGGGGCCGCAGGTACAGCGCCCAGTACAGCGTGGCGACCGCGACGATGGCGCCGGTCCACACCAGGTACTGGGTCTCCTGCTGGGTGAGGATGTAGGCGAGTACGGCGATGAGCAGCACCGGCACCGCGGGCCACAGCGGCATCCGCCAGGCGGTGGCGTGCTTGTGGGCGCCGCGCCGGCACAGCAGGGCGGCGACGGCGACCAGCAGGTACATGGCGGTGACGGAGACGCCGGTGACGCCGTACAGGGTGTCGAGGTTGACGAAGCACAGGGCCGCGCCGGGGACGCCGACGACGAGGGTGGCCACCCACGGGGAGCCGAACCGGCCGAGCCGGGACAGGCCGCGGTTGACCCGCTCGGGCCAGGCCTTGTCGCGGGCGGAGGCGAACAGGACGCGGGAGTTCTGGATGACCATGACGATGCCCGCGTTGATGATGGCGAGGGCGACGCAGAGGCTGACGAAGGTGCCGACCGCCGAGTTCGACCAGGCGTTGACCATGTCGCTCAGGTTGCCGCTGGTGAGGGCGGCGAGGTCGGGGGCGCCGAGCGTGATGGCGACAACGGGCACCAGGATCACGGCGGTTGAGATGGCGAGGGTGGCGAGCACGGTGCGGGCGACGTTGCGCCGGGGGTGCTCCAACTCCTCGGAGAGGTAGACGGCGGTCGAGAAGCCCTGGGTGATGAAGAGGGCGATGGCGAGCCCGGAGACCACCATCATCGCGGTGACCGTGGAGGTGGTGTGGCCGTCACCGGCGACCGTGCCGTGCACCAGGGCGGAGGCGCCGCGCCGGCTGTGGGCGAAGCCGAGTACGGCGACGACGCCGGCCGCGATGACTTCGAGGACCAGGAAGATGCCGGTGATCCAGGCGTTGGCGCGCAGGTCGAGCAGGCCGGCGAGGGTGGCGAGCAGCATGACCGCGCCGCCGGCGAGCGGCGCCGGTATGTGCACGATCGGCGCGAGGTAGTCGGCGGTGCCCATCGCGATGACGGGCGGCACGATCATCACGACGAGCAGCGAGAGTACGAACACGAGCCAGCCCGCGAGGCGTCCCGCCATCGTGGAGACCATGGCGTACTCGCCGCCCGCGCTGGGGATGAGGGTGCCCAGCTCCGAGTAGCAGAACGCCACGGCGATACAGAGCAGCGAGCCGATGGCGATGGTGAGGGCGGTGTACGTACCGAGCGTGGCGAAGAGGTCGGGAACGACGACGAACAGCGTGGAGGCGGGAGTCACGCAGGAGAGCGTGAGCAGGGTGCCGCCCACGACGCCGATGGACCGCTTGAGCTTTTGCGGGGTGGGTCCGGTCGCGGGGGCGAGCGCTTGGGGCGCGCTGAGCGTTTCCGTCATCGTGCGGTTCCGATCGACTGGTGCGGTGTCCGGTCCGCGGGAGCGGTATCGCCTCCAGAGGCGGGTGGTGAAGTGGTTCGGGCTCCCGGGGTGCCGTTATGCAATCCTTCGCAGATCCGCAGGTCAATAGGGGGTTACCTGCGGAATCCGAAGATCCGGCCGCGGTGGACGCCGGTTTTCGGCGTTAAGGACGCGTCAAGGCACGAGGATCGACCGGTACGGGAACCGTAGCTTCCGCATCGAGATTCGTCGATAACTTTCCGCAGTACGGACACCCGGCCCCCCTCCGCCTCCCTGCCACCCGCTCGCCGGCCGGCTTGCCCGTCCGCCCAGCCGGTCAGCGAGGCGGCCGGGGCGGGTACGGGTGTGGCGGGGTCACACGAGTGCGCCGGAACGCGAAGACGACGGCGTACTCGGGGCTCAGGAAGCCGGCAGAGCGCTCAGCACGCGCAGCAGCGGTCCGGGTCATGCCACTCCGGCCGTACCGAAATCTGTACAGAAATCGGTACGGCCGGAGTCGGCGCCGCGGAGCGCGTCAGTGGTTGCGGGGGAAGCCCAGGTCCACGCCCGAGGGGCCGTCCGCCGGGTCGGGCCAGCGGGTGGTGACGACCTTGCCGCGGGTGTAGAAGTGCGTGCCGTCGTTGCCGTAGATGTGGTGGTCGCCGAAGAGCGAGTCCTTCCAGCCGCCGAAGGAGTGGTAGCCCACCGGCACCGGGATCGGCACGTTGACGCCGACCATGCCGGCCTCGACCTCCAGCTGGAAGCGGCGGGCCGCGCCGCCGTCGCGGGTGAAGATCGCGGTGCCGTTGCCGAAGGGCGACGCGTTGATCAGCGCGAGGCCCTCCTCGTACGTCTCGGCGCGCAGCACGCACAGGACCGGGCCGAAGATCTCGTCGCGGTACGCGTCGGACGTCGTCGGCACGTGGTCGAGGAGGGACAGGCCGATCCAGTGGCCGTCCTCGAAGCCGTCGACGGTGTAGCCGGTACCGTCGAGGACGACCTCGCAGCCCTGCGCCGCCGCGCCCTTCACGTACGACGCCACCTTGTCGCGGTGGGCCGCGGTGATCAGCGGGCCCATCTCGGACGTCGGGTCGTTGCCGGGGCCGATCTTGATCTTCTCGGCGCGCTCGCGGATCTTCTCGACCAGCTCGTCGCCGATCGCGCCCACCGCGACGACCGCGGAGATCGCCATGCAGCGCTCGCCCGCGGAGCCGTACGCGGCCGAGACGGCGGCGTCGGCGGCGGCGTCCAGGTCGGCGTCCGGCAGCACCAGCATGTGGTTCTTCGCGCCGCCGAGCGCCTGGACCCGCTTGCCGTTGGCGGAGGCCGTGGTGTGGATGTGGCGGGCGATCGGGGTCGAGCCGACGAAGGAGATCGCGGCCACGTCGGGGTGGGCGAGCAGCGCGTCGACGGCGACCTTGTCACCGTGCAGGACGGTGAAGACGCCGGCCGGGAGCCCCGCCTCCGCGAGCAGCTCGGCGATCTTCATCGACGCCGACGGGTCCTTCTCGGACGGCTTCAGGATGAAGGTGTTGCCGCACGCGATGGCGAGCGGGAACATCCACATCGGCACCATCGCCGGGAAGTTGAACGGGGTGATGCCCGCGACGACGCCCAGCGGCTGGCGGATGGAGGCCACGTCCACGCGGCTGGAGACCTGCGTGGACAGCTCGCCCTTGAGCTGGGTGGTGATGCCGCACGCCAGGTCGACGATCTCCAGGCCGCGGGCGACCTCGCCCAGGGCGTCCGAGTGCACCTTGCCGTGCTCGGCGGTGATCAGCTCGGCGATGGCGTCCCGGTTCGCGTCGAGCAGCGCCCGGAACTTGAACAGGACGGTGGTGCGCTGCGCGAGCGAGGACGTGCCCCAGGTCGTGTAAGCGGCGCGCGCGATGGCGACCGCCTGGTCGACCTCCTCGGCGGCGGCGAAGGCGACCCGCGTGGTGACCTCGCCGGTCGCGGGGTCGGTCACCGAGCCGAACCTGCCCGACGTGCCCGCGGTCCCTTCGAAGGTCTTGCCACCGATCCAGTGGTGGACGGTCTTCGTCATGTCCAGGTGCTCCTTCACAGATGGCGGCGTCGGGCGGTGACGTGCCGTTCGTAATTCCCGCGGGCCGTGACCGCCGACGGACGCGTCGCGGTCTCGGCCACAGGCACATCCCACCACGCCGGGGACGGGGGCGGGCCCGACACTGTGTCGGGCGTTTCGGTCTCCACGTAGACACATGTGGGAACGTCCGCCGAGCGCGCCCATGCGAGGGCTTCTCGCAGGTCACGCACGGTTTCGGCGCGCCGCACCCGCATCCCGAGCGAGGCCGCGTTGGCCGCGAGGTCGACCGGCAGCACGTCGCCTCCGTACGCCCCGCCGGGTGTTCTGAACCGGTACGCCGTGCCGAACCCCTCACCCCCCACCGCGTCCGAGAGCCCGCCGATCGAGGCGTACCCATGGTTCTGCAGGATCACCACCTTGATGGGGATGTTCTCCTGCACGGCGGTGACGATTTCGGTCGGATTCATCAGATACGTACCGTCGCCGACCAGCGCCCAGACCGGCCGGCCGGGCGCCGCGAGGGCCACGCCGATCGCCGCCGGGATCTCGTAGCCCATGCAGGAGTAGCCGTATTCGACGTGGTACTGGTCGCGCGAGCGGGTCCGCCACAGCTGGTGGAGGTCGCCTGGGAGCGAGCCGGCTGCGTTGACCAGGATGTCGTCCCCGGTGACCAACGTGTCGAGTACGCCGAGCACTTGGGCCTGCGTGGGGCGCGCCGCGTCGGACGCCGGGGTGTACACGGCGGTGACCCGGCGCTCCCACTCCCCCTTCAGACGTGCGCACTCGGCTTCGTACGGTGCCGGTACGCGATGCCCCTTCAGCGCCTCGCTCAGCGCGGCGAGCCCCCCGCGTGCGTCGCCGACGAGTTGTCTGCCGCCCATCTTGTGCGCGTCGGCGGGCCGGATGTTGAGGTTGACGAAACGGACGTCCGGGGCGGCGAAGAGCGTGGCGGACGCGGTGGTGAAGTCGGTCCAGCGGGTGCCGACGCCGAGCACCACATCGGCGGTGCGGGCCAGCTCGTCGGCGGCGGCCGTACCGGTGTGGCCGATGCCCCCGACGTCCTGGGGGTGGTCGTGGTCGAGGGCGCCCTTGCCGGCCTGGGTGCTCGCGACCGGAATGCCGGTGGAGCGCGCGAACGCGTCGAGCTCGCCCTGGGCCCGGGCGTGCCGCACCCCGCCGCCCACGACGATGAGCGGCCGCCGCGCCGACATCAACTCAACCGCAGCAAAAGCGAGTTCATCGGAGTCGACCGCCGGAGTCCGCACCGGCCACACCCGCTCGCGGAAGAACTCCTCGGGCCAGTCGTACGCCTCGGCCTGGACGTCCTGCGGCAGCGCGAGGGTGACCGCGCCGGTGTTCGCGGGGTCGGCGAGGACGCTCATCGCGTTCAGGGCGGCCGTGATCAGCGCCTCGGGGCGGGTGATGCGGTCGAAGTAGCGCGAGACGGGCCGCAGACAGTCGTTGACCGACACATCGCCCGCGTACGGGACTTCGAGCTGTTGCAGGACGGGGTCGGCGGGGCGGGTGGCGAAGGTGTCGCCGGGCAGCAGGAGCACCGGCAGGTGGTTGACGGTGGCCAGGGCGGCGCCGGTGACGAGGTTGGTGGCGCCGGGCCCGATCGACGTGGTCACCGCCTGCGCGGAGAGCCGGCCCGACTGGCGGGCGTAACCGACGGCCGCGTGCACCATGGCCTGCTCGTTGCGGCCCTGATGGAAGGGCATGGCCGCGGACCCGGATTCGAGCAGCGCCTGCCCGACACCGGCGACGTTGCCGTGCCCGAAGATCCCCCAAGTCGCCGCGATCAGACGGTGGTTGGCGCCCTCGCACATCGTGTACTGGCGGGCCAGGAAGGCGATCAGCGCCTGGGCGGTGGTGAGGCGCCGTGTCGGTCCGGTCACCGGTATCCCTCCGTCATTGGTATCCCTCCATGTGATCGGGGTGGAAGGAGATCTTCCACTCCCGTTCCTGCCCCGGGCCCGCCATCACGTTCAGGTAGTACATGGCGTTGCCGGGCTGGGCGATCGACGGCCCGTGCCAGCCGTCCGGCACGAGGACCGCGTCACCGGAGCGCACCTCGGCCAGCAGGTCGGCGCCGCCGGGGCGGGAGGGCGCGATCCGCTGGTAGCCGTAGCCGTCGGGCCGCTCGAACGCGAAGTAGTAGATCTCCTCCAGCTCGCTCTCGTGGCCCGGCCGGTGCTCGTCGTGCTTGTGCGGCGGATACGAGGACCAGTGGCCGCCCGGCGTGATCACCTCGACGGCGATCAACCGATCGCAGGCGAAGGCGTCGGCGGCGGCGAAGTTGCGCACGGTACGGGCGGTGTTCCCCGAGCCGCGCGCTTCGACGGGCACCTCCGGCGCGGGGGCGTGGCGAGCGGGGAGTCGTCGCTCGCAGCGCGCTCCTGTCAGCGCGAACCGGCCTCCCGCACCGGAGGAGATCTCGGCGTGCGCGTCACGCGGCACATAGGCGAAGTCGGTGGGGCCGTCGAACACGCCTTTGCGTCCGGCCACTTCGAGGTCGAGCCCGTCGACGCGCACCGTGCAGCCGCCGTCGAGCGGCACCACGAGCCACTCGCTGTCCCCGGCGTCGAGGCGGTGCGAGCCGCCGGGCGCCAGGTCGAGCACGCGCAGCGAGGAGTAGCCCCAGCCGGCCCGCGCCGGGTCGATGTCGAGGGCGTACGCGCCGTGGGCCGTGGCGCCCGCCCGTACCAACAGTTCCTGGTGATCCATGCCCGATCCCTACCCTTCAGCGGCGGTCGTGGCTACAGCAGTGCGACGGCGGTGTCGACGGCCGCCCCGACATCGCCGTCGGCCGGGTAGAGCAGCGAGCGTCCGGCGACGAGCCCCTGCACGGTGGGCAGCTGGAGCGCGCCGCGCCACTTCTCGAAGGCGGCGTCCTGGTCGTCCCCCATGTCGCCGCCGAGCAGCACCGCGGGCAGTGTGCTGGTGGCCATGACCTGGGCCATGTCGTCGGGGTTCTCGGTGACGGGCACCTTCAGCCAGGTGTACGCGGATGTGCCGGCCAGCCCGGAGGCGATGGCGATGGAGCGGGTGACCGCGCCGGCGGAGAGGTCGCTGCGGAGCCTGCCGTGACTGCGGCGGCAGATGAACGGCTCGATGAATACGGGGAGTTGACGCTCGGCCATGTCGTCGACGGCACGTGCCGCCGCGTGCAGCGTGTCGAGGGAGCCCGGGTCCTGGTAGTCGATCCTGAGGAGCAGTTTGCCCGCGTTGAAGCCGAGCCGGGCCAGGTCCTGGGCGCGGTGGCCGGTGAAGCGGTCGTCCATCTCGAAGGCGGCTCCGGCGAGGCCGCCGCGGTTCATGGAGCCGATGACGACCTTGTCGTCGAGGGCGCCGAGCAGCAGCAGGTCCTCCAGGACGTCGGCGCCGGCGAGCACTCCGTCGACGCCGGGCCGCGACAGGGCGAGGCGCAGCCGGTCGAGCAGGTCGCCCCGGTCGGCCATGGCGAGCGCGTCGCCGCCGACGCCGAGCGCGCCGCGCGCCGGATGGTCGGCGGCGATCACCATGAGCCGTCCGCCGTCGCCGCGCAGGAGCGGTCTGCGCCTGCGGCGGGCGGCGGCCTCGGTGACCGCTTCGGGGTGGCGGGCCCGGATGCGCGCGAGCCCGGCCGGACCGAGGTCGGCGCTCACGCCCGGCCGCCTTCCAGGACGTGTTCGACCTCGGCGGGGAAGGGCATGGCGGCGGAACAGGCGAGCCGGGACGCCACGATGGCCCCGGCGGCGTTGGCGTACCGCATGATCCGTTCGAGCTCCCATCCCGCGAGCAGCCCGTGGCAGAGCGCCCCGCCGAACGCGTCGCCCGCGCCCAGCCCGTTGACCACGTCGACCGGCACCGGTGCCACCTCGGCGACCGTGCCGTCCCGGTGCACGGCGAGCACGCCCTTGGGCCCTTGCTTGACGACGGCGAGCTCGACCCCGGCCCCGAGCAGCGCCTCGGCCGCGGCCCGCGGCTGCCGCTCGCCGGTGGCCACCTCGCACTCCTCGATGTTGCCGACGGCGACGGTGGCGTGGGCGAGGGCATCGCGGTAGCAGGGCCGCGCTTCGTCGGGATCCGCCCAGAACATGGGCCGCCAGTCGAGGTCGAAGACGGTGATCCTGCGGGGCGGCGGGGGTGCATTTGAGGAGTGTTCACTTGAGGACAGCCCCTCCAGGGCCTTGGGAAGGAGCGGCGTGGGGAGCGAATCCCCACGGCCGGAATCCCCACGGACGGAATCCCCACGAGCGGAATCCCCCCAGGCGGAGTCCGCCCGCACCCGCAACCCCGCCAGCGTCGCCCCGCGACTCGGCTCCGCGCACAGTCCCGTCCCGGTCACCCAGAAGATCCGCGCCGCCCGGATCGCGTCGAGGTCCAACTCCCCTGCGCGCAGCTCCAGATCGGGCGCCTTGGGCAGCCGGTAGAAGTACAGCGGGAAGTCGTCCGGCGGGAACACCTCGCAGAAGGTGACCGGCGTGGGCAGGCCGTCCACCGGCGTGACCCAGCGCGCGTCCACCCCGAACTCGCCCAGCTCCGTACGGAGGTACTCGCCGAACGGATCGCGCCCGGTGCGCGTGACGACCGCGACGCGCCGGCCGAGCCGGGCCGCGGCGACCGCCACGTTGGACGGCGACCCGCCGAGGAACTTCCCGAACGAACTGACCTCCGCGAGCGACACGCCGGTCTGGAGCGGGTAGAGGTCGACGCCGATCCGCCCCATGGTGATCACGTCGTACGGGGGCTCGGATCCGGCCACCGCCCGCCCGGTGCCGTACGAAGCCTCGTCCATGCACATCCCCTCGGATCGCCCGGTCGCCGATGCCCCAGGTCTAGCCGTCCGCTGCCACCCCTGTCAATCTTTGTCCTTACATTCGGACGTGACCTTGACACCTCTCCCGCGCCTTCGGAAGGCTGACCCCATGACGACGGCGAAGACCCGTATCCGGATCGGTTCGGCCCCCGACTCCTGGGGCGTGTGGTTTCCCGACGACCCCCGCCAAGTCCCCTGGCAGCGCTTCCTCGACGAGGTCGCGGGCGCGGGCTACCGGTGGATCGAACTCGGACCGTACGGGTATCTCCCCACGGATCCGGCGCGCCTCGCCGAGGAGACCGGCGCCCGCGATCTGCGGGTGTCGGCGGGGACGGTCTTCACGGGGCTGCACCACGGCCCGGCGGTGTGGGAGAAGACCTGGGCGCATGTCGCGGAAGTGGCCGCGCTGACCCAGGTGTCCGGCGCCCGGCACCTCGTCGTCATCCCGTCGTTCTGGCGCGACGACAAGAACGGCGCGGTCCTGGAGGAGAGCACCCTGACGGCCGCGCAGTGGCGCGATCTCGCCGGCCAGACCGAGCGCCTGGCCCGTGAGGTGCGGGACCGCTACGGCCTGCGCGTCGTGGTGCACCCGCACGCGGACACCCACATCGACAGCGAGGAGAACGTGGCCCGCTTCCTGCACGCCACCGACTCCGACCTGGTCTCGCTCTGCCTGGACACCGGGCACTACGCGTACTGCGGCGGCGACAGCCTCAAGCTGATCGAGACGTACGGGGAGCGGATCGGCTACCTCCACCTCAAGCAGGTGGACCCGGAGGTGCTGGCCCAGGTCCGCGCCGAGGGAACGCCGTTCGGGCCCGCGGTCGCCCGGGGCGTGATGTGCGAGCCGCCGCACGGCGTGCCCGCGCTCGAACCGGTCCTCGCCGCGGCCCAGGCCCTGAACGTCGACCTCTTCGCCATCGTTGAGCAGGACATGTATCCGTGCGACCCGGACAAGCCGCGCCCGATCGCCGAGCGCACCCGCGCCTTCCTGCGTTCCTGCGGGGCCTGACATGACGCTGGGCATCGCCGTCATCGGCACCGGGCGCATGGGCGCCGACCATGTGCGCCGCATCGACTCGGTGACCGGCGGAGCCCGCGTCGCCGCCGTCGCCGACCTGGACGTGGAGCGCGCGGGCGCCGTGGCCGCGGGCATCGAGGGGTGCTCCGTGCACGCCGACCCGGCCGCGGCGATGAGCGCGCCCGGTGTGGACGCCGTCCTCATCGCCTCATCGGGCCCGGCCCACGAGGCGGCCCTGCTCGACGCCTTCGCGCGCGGTCTGCCGGTCCTGTGCGAGAAGCCGCTCACCCCGGACCCGGCCGGCACCCTGCGGGTCATGGAGGCCGAACAGCGCCTCGGGCGCCGCCTCGCCACTGTCGGCTTCATGCGCCGGTACGACCGCGAGTACCAGGAGCTTCAACATGTCCTCGAACGAGCCGAGTTGGGCCGTCCGCTGATGCTGCACTGCCGCCACCGCAATGTGGCGTCGCCGTCCTTCTTCACCACCGGGATGCTGATCCGCGACTCGGTGGTGCACGAGGCGGACGCCACCCGCTGGCTGCTCGGCCAGGAGATCACCGCCGTACGGGTACTGCGCCCGCGCCCCTCCTCGTACGCACCCGAGGGGCTCGGCGACCCCCAGCTCGTCCTGTTCGAGACGGACGGCGGCGCGGTGGTCGACGTCGAGATCTTCGTCAACTGCGGCTTCGGTTACGAGGTGCGCTGCGAGGCGGTCTGCGAGCGGGGCACGGCCTCGATCGGCGAGGGCGGCGGCCTGGTGGCGCGGACCGAGGGGCACGCGGCCGGCGCGATCCCGCAGGACTTCACGGTCCGGTTCGCCGACGCGTACGACCGCGAGGTGCAGGCGTGGGTGGACGCGACCCGGCGGGGCCGCGCCGAGGGGCCGAGCGTCTGGGACGGGTACGCGGCGGCGGTGGTCTGCGAGGCGGGGGTGCGGGCACAGCGGTCGGGCGAGCGGATCCGCGTGGAGCAGACCGAGCGGCCGGCCCTGTACAAGTAGCGATCCGAACCCGGCCGACCCGGACCGCACCCGGTGCCCCTCACCAAGCCCACGCGCGCGATCCGAGCCTGGCCGACCCGGGCCGCGCCCGGCGCCTCTCACCAAGCCCACGCGCGCGGTTGGCCTCCCTGCGCCGCTCTACCGCTCCACCGCTCTTCGTCGTATTCGTCACAAGGATCTCCCTCTCGTCACACATGTCTCGATTACGCGGGTCTTGCGTCACAGGCGGTCGACAGGCACGCCCTCGACCTCACTCTGCGTCGTTCAACGGGCACAGGCTGAGTGATCGCCAAGCGTTCGCGTCGCAGCTCCCCCGACGGCCTTCCGGCCGCCGCTGTGGCGTACGCAGGGAGGTGCCGCACATGACCGACCGCAGACTCTGGTCCTACAAGGAGATCGCCGCGCACATCCGGGTGCAGCCGGACACCGTGCGCTCCTATCGCAAACACGGGCTCCTTCCGGCGCCGGACCTCGTGGAGAACGGCAAGCCCTACTGGTTCGCGGACACCATCCGCACCTGGGTCGCACGGCGCCCCGGCAACCGTGGCCGCCGTGACGGCTGAGGCCACCGTGACGACCGAGACGGGCGCCGCCACGCCCGCATTAGCTCGCTTAATACCCCCTGGGGGTATAACGTGGGGCGCGTGAGGGCATCGATGGCCTCCCCGTGGCCTGCGGATGCCTGATGCACCATGGATCCGTACGCCCGTGAAGAGGAGAACGCCATGACCGCCGAGACCGAGACCCCCGCCGCCGCGACCGGTTCCTGCTGCTCGCCCGCCGGTTCCTGCCACAGTGGCGGAGCGGCCGACGTCCAGGTGGGTGCCGTCACCACCGTCTACCGGGTCTCCGGCATGACCTGCGGCCACTGCGAGGGCGCGGTGTCCTCGGAGCTCTCCGGGATCGAGGGAGTCAGCTCGGTGAAGGCCGTCGCCGCCACCGGCGAGGTCACCGTGGTCTCGGCGTCCCCGCTCGACGAGGAGGCCGTACGGGCCGCCGTCGACGAGGCGGGATACGAACTGGTCGGCCGCGCCTGACGGCACGCGCCCCCTTCACTCCTCCGCTTTCCGTCGGGCCGCACCCGGTCGGCTCCACGCCGGCAGCGTGCGGCCCGACGCGCTTTCCGGAGCCCCATTCCGCAGCGCCCGAAGCGCCCGCGCCCGGGCCGCCGAATCCGGTGATCGCGGCCGCGGCTCTGGCGCTCACCCCGGTGTTCGTGGTACCCAACTGCCTACGGTTGCGTTCCTTCACCTGACCTCCACAAAGAGATCTAGATCACAGAGGTTTTGAGGTAACCATCGGGAGGGGTCGGGAGTCTAAGTGGGCGATGCCACGGATGTCTTGGGGGACGTCCATGGAATGTCTTGGGGGACGTTCCAGGCAACGCGTTGGCCGGGGCACGTACGTCGGGAGCTTTGAGCGGCCCACCGACAGGTACGTACCCCGGCAGACCGCCTAGACCCCCGGCTCGGATCCCGTGGGGGGAATCCGCACCGGGAAACAGGGAAGCGCCCCGACTGCCGACCCGTGGGGGGATCGGCAGCGGGGCGCTTTTCCTAGGTTCGGGGGCGCCTCAGCGGCCCTCGACCGGAACGAAGTCCCGCAATACCTCACCCGTGTAGATCTGGCGCGGGCGGCCGATGCGCGAACCGGGCTCCTTGATCATCTCGTGCCACTGGGCGATCCAGCCCGGCAGGCGGCCGAGGGCGAAGAGGACCGTGAACATCTCGGTCGGGAAGCCCATGGCGCGGTAGATCAGACCCGTGTAGAAGTCCACGTTGGGGTACAGGTTGCGCGAGACGAAGTAGTCGTCGCTCAGCGCGTGCTCTTCCAGCTTCAGCGCGATGTCGAGCAGCTCGTCGGACTTGCCGAGGGCCGAGAGGACATCGTGCGCGGCGGCCTTGATGATCTTGGCGCGGGGGTCGAAGGACTTGTACACCCGGTGGCCGAAGCCCATCAGGCGGACGCCGTCCTCCTTGTTCTTCACCTTGCGGATGAAGGAGTCCACGTCGCCGCCGTTGGCCTGGATGCCTTCCAGCATCTCCAGGACGGACTGGTTGGCGCCGCCGTGCAGGGGGCCCCACAGGGCGCTGATGCCGGCCGAGATCGACGCGAACATGTTGGCCTGCGAGGAGCCGACCAGCCGCACGGTGGAGGTCGAACAGTTCTGCTCGTGGTCCGCGTGAAGGATGAGCAGCTTGTCGAGCGCCGAGACGACGACCGGGTCGAGCTCGTACTCCTGGGCCGGCACCGAGAACGTCATGCGCAGGAAGTTCTCGACGTAGCCGAGGTCGTTGCGCGGGTAGACGAAGGGGTGGCCGATCGACTTCTTGTACGCGTACGCCGCGATCGTCGGCAGCTTGGCGAGCAGCCGGATCGTGGAGAGGTGGCGCTGCTTCTCGTCGAACGGGTTGTGGCTGTCCTGGTAGAACGTGGACAGCGCGGAGACCACGGACGACAGCATCGCCATCGGGTGGGCGTCCCGCGGGAAGCCGTCGAAGAACCGCTTCACGTCCTCGTGGAGCAGCGTGTGGCCGGTGATCTCGCTCTTGAAGCTGGCCAGCTCGTCGACGGTCGGCAGCTCGCCGTTGATCAGCAGGTACGCGACCTCGACGAAGGTCGAGCGCTCCGCGAGCTGCTCGATCGGGTACCCGCGGTAGCGCAGGATGCCCTGCTCGCCGTCGAGGTAGGTAATGGCGGATTTATAGGCGGCGGTGTTGCCATATCCGCTGTCGAGGGTGACCAGCCCGGTCTGGGCTCGGAGCTTCCCGATGTCGAAGCCCTTGTCGCCGACGGTGCTGTCGATCACCGGGTAGGTGTACTCGCCATCGCCGAACCGCAGTACTACAGCGTTGTTCGCGTTCTCGCTCACGTCATCCCTCACCGACGTAGTGCCTCTTCTTCGAGGTGCCCTGACTGTCTCTACCATCCCCCATTTGGCTCAGCAGAGTGCACTCGGGGTCGCCCATTGGGCTTATTCACGGCACTCAGTGCCGCCAACCTGCTCATCCTGCCCCCTTCGCCCCGGTTAGGAAAGTCCGGGGTGGGGTTTTACACCAAAGTGCCCCCTGCCAGCCGGTGGGCAAGTGCGGTAAAGCGCCTGCCTGCGGAAACCGTGCGGACCGCCTGTCCGATCGCCTTACGGGACCCCACCAGGACGACGAGCTTCTTGGCGCGGGTCACCGCCGTGTAGAGCAGATTGCGCTGCAGCATCATCCAGGCGCTCGTGGTGACCGGGATGACGACGGCCGGGTACTCGCTGCCCTGGGAGCGGTGGATCGTCACGGCGTAGGCGTGGGACAGCTCGTCCAGCTCGTCGAAGTCGTACGCCACCTCCTCGTCCTCGTCCGTACGGACCGTCAGGCACTGGTCGTCGAGGTTGAGCGCGGTGACCACGCCGACGGTGCCGTTGAAGACGCCGTTCTCGCCCTTCTCGTAATTGTTGCGAATCTGGGTGACCTTGTCGCCGACGCGGAACACCCGCCCGCCGAACCTCTTCTCCGGCAGGTCGGGCCGGGCGGGCGTGATCGCCTGCTGGAGAAGGCCGTTGAGGGCGCCGGCGCCGGCCGGCCCGCGGTGCATCGGCGCGAGCACCTGGATGTCGCGGCGCGGGTCGAGGCCGAACTTCGCGGGGATGCGCCGGGCGGCCACATCGACGGTGAGCCGCCCCGCGTCCTCCGTCTCGTCCTCCACGAAGAGGAAGAAGTCGTCCAGGCCCGAAGTGATGGGCTGTGTACCGGAGTTGATGCGGTGGGCGTTGGTGACGACGCCGGACTGCTGCGCCTGGCGGAAGATCCGGGTCAGCCGCACGCGGGGCACGGGCCCGCCCTCGGCGAGCAGATCGCGCAGCACCTCGCCCGCGCCGACCGAGGGCAGCTGGTCGACGTCGCCCACCATGAGCAGATGGGCGCCGGGCGCCACCGCCTTGACGAGCTTGTTGGCGAGCAGCAGGTCGAGCATGGAGGCCTCGTCGACGACGACCAGGTCCGCGTCGAGCGGGCGGTCCTTGTCGTACGCCGCGTCGCCGCCCGGTTTCAGTTCGAGCAGGCGGTGCACGGTGGAGGCCTCGGCGCCGGTCAGCTCGGCCAGGCGCTTGGCGGCCCGTCCGGTCGGCGCGGCGAGCACCACCTTGGCCTTCTTGGCACGCGCCAGCTCCACGATGGAGCGGACCGTGAAGGACTTGCCGCAGCCCGGGCCACCGGTGAGCACGGCCACCTTGCTGGTCAGTGCCAGCTTCACGGCCTCCTGCTGCTCGGGGGCGAGCTCGGCGCCGGTGCGCCCGGCCAGCCAGCCGAGCGCCTTGTCCCAGTCGACCCCGGAGAACCCCGGCATGCGGTCCTCACCCGTGCGCAGAAGGCGGCCCACCTGGGCGGCGAGGGACAGCTCGGCGCGGTGGAACGGCACGAGGTAGACGGCGGCGACGGGCTCGCCCCCGTCAGGCCCCGGCACCCTCTCGCGCACGGCCCCCTCCTCGGCGACGAGTTCGGCGAGACACTCGATGACGAGCCCGGTGTCGACCTGGAGCAGCTTCACCGCGTCCGCGATCAGGCGCTCCTCGGGCAGGAAGCAGTGCCCCTGGTCGGTGGATTGCGACAGCGCGTACTGCAGGCCCGCCTTCACCCGCTCCGGGCTGTCGTGCGGAATGCCGACGGCCTGGGCGATCTTGTCGGCGGTGAGGAACCCGATGCCCCAGACGTCGGCGGCCAGCCGGTAGGGCTGGTTCTTCACGACGGAGATCGAGGCGTCCTCGTACTTCTTGTAGATGCGTACGGCGATGGAGGTGGAGACGCCGACACCCTGGAGGAAGACCATGACCTCCTTGATCGCCTTCTGCTCCTCCCAGGCGGCCGCGATCTTCTTGGTCCGCTTCGGGCCGAGGCCCGGCACCTCGATCAGGCGCTTCGGGTCCTGCTCGATGACGTCGAGCGTGTCGGCCCCGAAGTGCCGGGTGATCCGGTCGGCGAAGACCGGGCCGATGCCCTTGACCAGGCCGGAGCCGAGATAGCGGCGGATGCCCTGGATGGTGGCGGGCAGCACGGTCGTGTAGTTGTCGACGGTGAACTGCTTGCCGTACTGAGGATGCGAGCCCCAGCGGCCCTCCATGCGCAGCGACTCCCCCGGCTGCGCGCCGAGCAGCGAGCCGACCACCGTGAGGAGGTCGTTGCCGCCCCGGCCGGTGTCGACCCGCGCGACGGTGTATCCGCTCTCCTCATTGGCGTACGTGATCCGCTCAAGGACCCCCTCCACCACCGCCGCACCCGTGAGACTCGACATGCCACGACGCTACCGCCCCGCACTGACAATGCGGACAACACGGCTTCGCAGAAAGGGAGTCGGGCGCACCAACGGTGCTGGGGCCATGGGAATTCGGTGGGGTTCAAGGGGGCCCGGCCCGTCGACCGGGCCCCTTGATTTCCCTCCCCGTCAGCGCTCCTCGAAATCCCCCCGGATCCACCCCCTGAAGCGCTGTCCTACCTAAAGACATCCGTCACCCCGGAAGGGTTGCACGATTGCGGGCAGTAATTTTTTCGGCGGCTCGACATGCCGTCGAAGCGGGGCAAAAGTAGCGTTCGATCCATGACTCAAGATGTATCTCCTTCCGACCGGTCCATGAAGCAGGACGTTCTGGACGAGCTCGGCGACGACGGTGTCCAGCGGATCGCCGGGCTCCTCGGCACGGACGCGGCAGGCGCGCAGGACATGGTGGGTACGACGATGTCCACGCTGACGGGCGGCCTCCCGCAGGACAGCCAGGATGAGGTCCGCCAGGCCGTGACGGAGGCGGCAGCCGAGCCGGCACCCCCGCCCTCACCCTCGCCCTCACCCGGCGACGCCCCCTTGCAGGGCGTGGCCACCCTCGGCGGCGGCCTCGGCGGGATGCTGAGCGGCGGCCTCGCGGCCGGGGTGCTGGCGAAGGTGGCCCGTCCGGTCGCGAACGCCGTCGCGAAGAAGACGGGGCTGCCCGCGGCAACGGTGACGAAGGCCCTTGAGGTGGTGCTGCCGGTGGCGCTCGCGGTGCTGACCAAGCGGGCGGCCGCGAAGTCCGGGACGCCGGGCGCGGCAGCCGGGGCGGGTGGCGGCACCGGGGGCGCCGGTGGCACCGGGGGCGGCCTCGGCGACATTCTGGGTCAGATCCTGGGCGGCGGGACGAAGAGGTAGCCCGCTCACACAACGGAGGACGTCACATACCGGAGGACGTCACACGCCGGAGGACGTCACGCATCGGAGGACGTCACACGCCGGAGGACGGCCGGACCCAGCGGGAGTCGGGGCGGAGGAAGGGCGCGCGCTCAACTCCGTTGCGGATACGGGCTGTTGGGGCGGCCGGGCGGGCGCGGCGCGGCCTTCCTCCCGGGCCGGCCCGGCGTACGTACACGTCGTGCCCGCACTGCACGCCGGCCCGGTCGGAGGTTGGTCCTCGCGGGTCAGGCGCCGCGCAGGAACGCGTCGCCGTGGGCCGCGATGTGGACCTCCAGAGCGGTCAGCGCCTGCTGGGTCGCCTCCGCGGGCCCCCCGCCGTGCCGCTCCGCGTAGTACGCAGCGCCGAGTCGCTTCAGCAGGTCGTTGCCGGCCCGCTGCTGCTGGACCTCGTCCACCTTCTGCTTGCCCTGTTGCATGGCGCTCTGCGCCTGCTCCTTGGCCCGGTCGAGAAAACCTGCCATGACTGCCTCCGAACTCCGAACGTGATCGTGCCCCGTCCCGGGCATCACTTCCCCCCTTCGGGGCGCACATGCTCACGCATGCGTACAGATGGACCACAAAGTCCCGGGCTGTGACCACGAAGCCCCGGGTTGCGCACACGAAGACCCGGCTGTGAGTGACCCCGGGCCGGGACTCGTACGCCCGCGCGAATACCCTGACGCGCATGATCCCGCCCGCGCGCACCCGCACCCGCCCGCGCCTCACCGCCGCCGCCCAGGCCTCCGTGCTGGTGGCCGGCGTCCTGCTGGCGTCCACGGCGTGCTCGGGCGCCCCGTCCGCCGCTCCCGCCGCCGTACGGTCCGGGGCCGCGCAGGCGGCAGCCGCGAGCCCCGAGGCGCAGGCCGACGTGACGGCCGGGCCCACGCCGTCGCTGCCGCCGGGCACGATCACGCTCGCGTTCGGCGGTGACGTCCACTTCACCGAGCGGACGGCGTCCCGGCTGAACGCGACCCCGGCCGACCCGGCGCTCGGCCCGATATCCAGGACCGTCGCGAGCGCCGACTTCGCGATGGTCAACCTGGAGACGGCGATCACGACGCGCGGCTCCGAGGAGCCGAAGCTCTACCACTTCCGTACGCCGCCGAGCGCTCTGACGGCGCTTCAGAAGTCGGGCGTGGACGCGGTGTCGATGGCCAACAACCATGCGGTGGACTACGGTCCTGCGGGCCTCGCCGACACGCTCGATGCCGTGCACCACGCGCCCATACCGGTGCTCGGCATAGGGGCGAACGAGGCGGAGGCGTACAAGCCGTACATCAAGAACATCCGCGGGGTGAAGCTGGCCGTCGTCGCGGCGAGCCAGGTGATGGACCTGACCAACGACAAGTTCCGGGCCGGCCCGAAGAAGCCGGGCATAGCCTCCGCGCTCGACACGACGAAGCTCGTCGCGGCGGTGAAGCGGGCTAAGGCGCAGGCCGATGTGGTCGTGGTGTACCTGCACTGGGGTACGGAGGGGCAGAGCTGCCCGGGGCCCGAGCAGAAGTCCATCGCCGCGAAGCTGTCGGCGGCGGGGGCGACAGCGGTGGTCGGTACGCACGCGCACGTGATGCTGGGGTCGGGGATGCTGGGCAAAACGTACGTCAACTATGGCCTGGGGAACCTGCTTTGGTACGGGACGTCGCCGTATCCGCACTCCAATGACAGCGGGATCGCGACGTTGACGATCGCGCGGGGGCGGGTGGTGAAGCAGGCGTTCACCGCTGCGATGGTGGATTCGCGGGGTGTGCCCATGCCCCAGGCGGGGGCGGCGGCCAAGTCCGTAACGGACCGCCTCGCCTCCCTACGCCCGTGCACGGCCCTGGCCCCGTCCCCGCACTGACCCGCTGGGGCTGCCCCAGACCCCGTTCGCGCCTGAACGGCGCTCGTCCTCAATCTCCCCCAAAGCCTTAAGGGCCAGGGAAACCACCATGACGGGCTGACTATGCCCATGCCGCCCGGCACCGAGCAGGGCGCGGGGAACTGCGCGACCAGCCACGCACGGCCGGCACCCGAAAGCGGAGCCGCCGGGGTTGCCTCCCCTGCGCACCCTGCCGAGCGCACCTACTCGACGCCCTCGCGATCAAAGAATGCGGTCAGCGCGTCCACCGTCGCATGCGGCTGCTCATCAGGAATGAAGTGCCCGGCCCGGGGGATGCAGACCCCGGCCGCGTGCTCGGCCCACGGCCTGATGGAGGCGGCCATGTCGGGGATCGAGCCATGGGAGCTGGAGACGCCCAGGACCGGGACGGTCAAGTGCCCCCGTTCGAGGGCGTCATGATTCCTGCGCGCCGATTCCGCGGCGTCGCGGTAGTAGGCGAGCGACGCGGAAAGACCTCCCTCGGCCGCGATGGCGGCGGCGTAATGATCGATCTCGGCACCGTCGAAGGTGTTCGGGGACAGGGCCTTGGCCTGCAGGAACCAGCCGACGTAGTCGCGCTCGCGGCCGGTGAGCAGAGTCTCGGGCAGTTCGGGCACCAGGTGGAAGGCGAAGTGCCAGGTCTTCCAGGCCCGTTCGGGATCGGTCGGGATGGAGTCCGGCAGGGTGATGCCGGGAATGCCGGCGTCCAGCAGCGCGACACCATGCAGGCGCTCCTCGTGCGTCAGGGCCAGCGAGAAGGCGACCCACGCCCCGATGTCGTGAGCGACGAGCCAGTACTTCGGTACGTTCAGCTCGGTCAGCGCAGCCTGGACACGCGAGGCGACGGTGTGCGTGTCGTAGCTTCCTTGAGGGCGTTCGGAGTGGCCCTGCCCCGGCAGGTCGATCGCGATCACGTGGAATCGCCCGGCAAGGCCCGGCATCACCTTGCGCCAGGCCCACCAGGTCTGCGGGAACCCGGCGAGCAGGACGACGGTGGGACCGCCCGGACGTCCGCCTTCCACGGCGTGAAGCCGGATTCCTTCCGCGTCGACCCAGCGGTGAGTGAATCCCGCAAGGTCGTTCAGCGGCAAACCGGGGACGGGGTTCTGGTCGCAGGAGCGGGTCGGGGCCATGGCGTCGTCGGTCATGACGCGAGCCTACGGCATCTTGAACTGCTTAGTTCAAGATAGGATGCGCAGAACGCAGAACGCAGAGCCGCAACGGCTGGTCCAAGAACGAGGTGCGTGCGTGATGGCCGGGAAGAAGCAGTTCGACGTGGACCTCGCGCTCGACGCGGCGATGGTCCAGTTCTGGCGGGCCGGATACGCCGACACATCCCTCGACGACCTCTCCCGGACGACCGGATTGAACCGCAGTTCCATCTACTCCTCGTTCGGCGACAAGGACACGCTCTACCTGCGCTGCATGGACCGCTACGCCGCGCGGTACGGAAGCCGGTACGAGCAGGCGCTTTCACCCGCGTCCGAGGAACCGCTCCAGGCGGTCCAAGCGGTACGGGCGGTACGGGCGTTCTTCGAGGTCACCCTGGAACGCATCGCCGACCCTGGCGTACCCGATGGTTGTTTGATCGCCCAGACCGCGATGGCGGCGCCGGTGCTCAGCCCGGCCATCGGCGCACGGGCGATGGAAGCTCTGGGCCTTCAGCAGGCGCGGTTGCGGACCGCGCTGCGTGCCGCGCAGTTGGCCGAGGGCTATGCCGACGACTTCGCGGTTCACCTCGCGGCGGTCAACCAGTCGCTGGCCGTGATGAGCCGGGCTCAGGCGAGCCGAAGCCAGCTCCGCACGGTCGTCGACATCAGCATCAACGCGCTCTCCCACGCCTTGGCCGCCCCCTCAAACTCCCCCAAGGCCTTGAGGGGCCAGGGGGGACCCCCGTGACGGGCTGACTATGCCCATGCGGGCCGGCACCGAGTAGCTAAGGGGCGCGGGGAAATGCGCGACCAGCCTCCACCGGACCGCACCCGAAAAACCGACCCTTCGAGGCCCGCGAGCAACCCTCCACGGTCCGCGGATGAAGGCGGGTTCAAGGGGCCCGGGCCCCTGCGCACGGGCGGCCTAAGGGCGACGCGGCGCCCCCGTCGAGGCCCGCACCATCAACTCACCCTGCACCGTCGCAATCCCTCCCGGCGGAGCCGGATCGAGAGCCAGGGCAAGACGGCCCGCCCGAGCCCCCGCCTCCGCCAGCGGCAACCGCACCGTCGTCAGCCCCGGCACCGCATCCGCACTGAACGGCAGATCCCCGAACCCCGCCACCGACACGTCCCCGGGCACGGACACCCCCCGGTCCCGCAACGCCGCACACGCCCCCAGCGCCACCGTGTCGTTAGCGGCGACCACGGCCGTCAACTCCCTGTCCCTACGCAGGAGTTCGACGGCGCCGTCGTACCCGGAGCGACGGTCGTAGGAGCCGTGCACCACGAGGTGGTCGAGACGGAGCCCGGCCGCCTCCACGGCGCCCTTGAACCCCTCAAGCCGGTGCCGGGTCGTGGTGCGCTCGGTGGGCCCGGCCACGTAACCGATACGGCGGTGGCCGAGCCCGATGAGGTGTTCCGTCAGGCGCCTGCTGCCGCCCCGGTTGTCGAACGCGAGCGTCGCCGTCACGCTGTCGCCGGGCAGCGGGGGCCGCCCGCACAGCACGATCCGCGTCCCCGCGTCGGCCAGCCGCGCCAGCTTCGCGCCGACCGCCGCCGCGTGCTCGGGGTCCTCGACGGCGCCGCCCGTCACGATGACGGCGGCGGCGCGCTGGCGCTGGAGCAGCGTCAGATAGGTGAGTTCACGCTCTGGTGAGCCCCCGGTGTTGCAGATGACGGAGAGCTTCTCGCGCGCGCCCCGCTCCTCGCCGATCGCGGTCTGGGCCGCGCCCGCGATGATGCCGAAGAAGGGGTCGGCGATGTCGTTGACGAGGATGCCGACCAGATCGGACGTGGCCGCGGCGAGCGAACTCGCGGGCCCGTTCAGGACGTAGTCGAGCTCGTCGACCGCGCGCAGCACCCGTTCCCGCGTGGCCGCCGCCACCGGATAGTTGCCGTTGAGCACGCGCGACACGGTCGCCGGGGACACCTGAGCCCGGGCCGCCACGTCCGCCAGGGTCGCTGTCATCTCTGCCTCCGCACCGATCGGGCCGTGGTCGTCGAACCGCGGCCGGCCAGGTCGCGCCGTGCCGCCGCGCCCCGGAACCACTCCCGGGCCGCAGGTCGCACCGCGCCACCGAACCCGGAACCATTCCCGAGCCGCAGGTCACACCGTGCACCCGCACCGCCGGAACCACCCCCGGGGCCACGGTCGCACCACTGCCCGGCCGTTCAAGCTTTCGGCCTCTTGTCCGAGGCGCTGTGCGCAGGCTAGCGTCCCGCCCTGTAGAAAGCGCTTACTATCGACCGATCATCCCCCACGCCCCATCCGACCGACCCCCCGGAGGGATCACATGACGTCACGCAGGACCGTGCGGATCGCCATGAACGGCGTCACCGGACGCATGGGTTACCGCCAGCACCTCATACGCTCCCTCCTCGCCCTGCGCGAACAGGGCGGCCTCGACCTCGGTGACGGCACCGCGCTGTGGCCGGAGCCCGTTCTGGTCGGCCGGCGCGACCACGCGCTCAAGGCGATGGCCGACCGGCACGGCCTCACCGAGTGGTCGACCGATCTGGACGCGGTGCTCGCCGACCCGAGCATCGACATCTACTTCGACGCCCAGGTGACGTCCGCCCGCGAGGAGGCGCTGGGCAAGGCCATAGCGGCGGGCAAGCACATCTACACCGAGAAGCCGACCGCGACCGGACTGGCCGGCGCCCTCGACCTGGCCCGGCTCGCCCGCAGCGCCGGCGTCAAGCACGGCGTCGTCCAGGACAAGCTCTTCCTGCCGGGTCTGCTGAAGCTGAAGCGGCTGATCGACGGCGGGTTCTTCGGCCGGATCCTGTCCGTGCGGGGCGAGTTCGGCTACTGGGTCTTCGAGGGCGACTGGCAGAGCGCGCAGCGCCCGTCCTGGAACTACCGGCGCGAGGACGGCGGCGGCATCGTCGTGGACATGTTCCCGCACTGGGAGTACGTCCTGCACGAACTGTTCGGCCGGGTCACCTCCGTGACCGCGCAGACCGCCACCCACATCCCGCAGCGCTGGGACGAGCACGGCAAGCCGTACGCGTCGACCGCCGACGACGCCGCGTACGGGATCTTCCAGCTGGAGGGCGGCGCGACCGCCCAGATCAACTCCTCCTGGGCGGTGCGCGTCAACCGCGACGAACTCGTCGAGTTCCAGGTGGACGGCACGGAGGGCTCGGCGGTCGCGGGCCTGCGCAACTGCCGTGTGCAGCACCGCAGTTCGACACCGAAGCCGGTGTGGAACCCCGACCTCCCCGCCACCGAGCCGTTCCGCGCGCAGTGGCAGGAGGTGCCGGACAACGACACGTTCGACAACGGGTTCAAGGCACAGTGGGAGCTGTTCCTGCGGCATGTCGCGCTGGACGAGCCCTACCACTGGGACCTGCTCGCCGGTGCGCGCGGCGTGCAACTCGCCGAGCTGGGCCTGCGCTCCTGCGCCGAGGGCCGGCGCCTGGACGTGCCGGAGATCGCGCTGTGAGCCTCCTGTTGCCGGGCCCCGAGGGCACGACCCGGCGGTACGAGCCCCGCACGGCCCCGCTCGCGCTGCCACCGGGCCCGCCGCCCCTCTCCCGTACGGTCTTCTCGGCCGCGCACGTGGTGGCGGACCCGTACGCGGACAGCTCGCCCGCCTCCCCCGCGGCCGTCGACTGGGACGCCACGCTCGCCTTCCGCCGTCACCTGTGGTCGCACGGGCTCGGCGTGGCGGAGGCGATGGACACGGCGCAGCGCGGCATGGGCCTCGACTGGCCCACCGCCGCCGAACTGATCCGCCGAAGTGCCGCCGAGGCGCAGGCAGTTGGCGGCCTGATCGCCTGCGGGGTCGGCACGGACCAGCTCGGCTCCGGCACGCTCACCGAGGTTCGCGGGGCGTACGAGGAGCAGCTCGCGCTGGTCGAGGAGGCGGGCGCGCAGCCGATCCTGATGGCGTCGCGCGCCCTCGCGGCGGCGGCCCGCGGCGCCGAGGACTACCTCGCGGTGTACGGGCATCTGCTGCGCCAGGCGTCCGAACCGGTGATCCTGCACTGGCTGGGCCCGATGTTCGACCCGGCGCTCGACGGCTACTGGGGCTCTCCCGACCTCGACACCGCCACGGAAACCTTCCTGGAGGTCATCGCCGCACACCCCGACAAGGTCGACGGCATCAAGGTGTCCCTGCTCGACGCCCGCCGCGAGGTGGAGCTGAGGCGCCGCCTCCCCGACGGCGTACGGTGCTACACGGGCGACGACTTCCACTACCCAGAGCTGATCGCGGGCGACGAACAGGGCTTCAGCCACGCCCTGTTGGGCATCTTCGACCCGCTGGGCCCGCTGGCGGCGGAGGCGGTACGCCTGCTCGACGAGGGCGACACCGACGCCTTCCGCGCCGCCCTCGACCCGACGGTCGTCCTCTCCCGCCACCTCTTCCAGCCCCCGACCCGCTTCTACAAGACGGGGGTGGTGTTCCTGGCGTGGCTGGCGGGACACCAGTCGCACTTCACCATGGTCGGCGGCCTCCAGTCGGCGCGCTCGCTGCGGCACTTCGCGCGGGCGTACGAACTGGCGGACGGGCTCGGCCTGTTCCCCGACCCCGGGCGGGCGGAGTCTCGCATGCGGTCCTTCCTGACGGTGTACGGAGTATCCCAATGACCCACATCGCCCCTCCCCCGGCCCGTTTCAGCATCAACCAGATGACGGTGAAGCAGCTCTCCCTGCCGGAGCTCGTGGAGGCGTGCGGACGGCTCGGGGTGCGCGGGGTCGGGCTGTGGCGCGAGCCAGTGGCGGCGTACGGGCTCGACGCGACGGCAAAGCTGGTGCGCGGCGCGGGACTTGAGGTGTCCTCCCTGTGCCGGGGCGGCTTCCTCACGGCGCTGGACCCCGCCGAGCGGGCGACGGCACTCGCCGACAACCGCGCGGCGATCGACGAGGCGGCGGCGCTGGGCACGGACACGCTGGTGCTGGTCTCGGGCGGGCTCCCGCCCGGTTCCGTCGGTCCTGTCGGTCCTGTTGGTTCCAAGGACCTCGCCGGGGCGCGGGAGCGGGTCGCCGACGCGCTGTCGTCGCTCGCGCCGTACGCCGCGTCGCGCGGCGTACGGCTCGCGATCGAACCCCTGCACCCGATGTTCGCGTCGGACCGCTGCGTGGTGTCCACGCTGGACCAGGCGCTGGGGCTGGCGGAGCGCTTCCCCGCGTCGCAGGTGGGGGTGGTGGTCGACACGTACCACGTGTGGTGGGACGACACGGCGCCGGCGGCGGTGGCGCGTGCGGGAGCCGCGGGCCGCATCCACGCCTTTCAACTGGCGGACTGGGTTACGCCGCTTCCCGCGGGGGTGCTGCTCGGGCGGGGCCAATTGGGGTCGGGGTCGGTCGACTTGGCCGGGTGGTGCGCGCTGCTCGACTCGGTCGGTTATGCGGGGCCGGTGGAGGTGGAGTTGTTCAACGAGGGGTTGTGGGCGGGGGACGGGGTGGCGCTCCTTGAGGACACGGTTGCCCGCGCCGCGGCCATCCTGGGCCCGGGGGGCCAGCCCCATGCGGCCACTTGAGGGTGCGGCTCCCTGGGGCGCCGCCCCAGACCCCGTTCGCGCCTGAACGGCGCTCGTCCTCAAACTCCCCCAAGGCCTTGAGGGCCAGGGGCCCCCATGACGGGCTGAAGATGCCCATGCGGGCCAGCGTCGAAGTACCTCAGGGGCGCGGGGAACTGCGCGAGAAGCGGGCACGGTCCGCAGACGAAGGCGGGGTTGGGGGCGCGGGGAACTGCGCGGGACGCGCGGGCACGGTCCGCAGCCGACCGACGTTTTTAGGGGCGCGGGGAACTGCGCGAGCAACCCAGCACGGTCCGCACCCGAAAATCGACCCTTCGAGGGCGCCACCCGCGCCGAACGGACAGCCAGAACGAAGCCACACCGACAGGAACCCCCATGAAGCTCGCCCTCTCCACCCTCGGCCTCCCCGGCACCGACCTCCCCCGCGTCGCCGACCTCGCCGCCCAATCCGGCTACCACGGCGTGGAACTCCGTACCCACCCCGACGAACCCGTCCACCCAGGCCTCGACGCCGCGCAGCGCAAGGCCGTCACCCGCACCTTCGAATCCGCCGGCATCAAGATCCTCACCCTCGCCGCGTACGCCCGGGTCGCAGACCCCGCCGACACCACGGACCTCACCGAACTAGTAGGACTGACAAGCGACTTGGGAGCCCGGTACATCCGCGTCTTCCCCGGCGGTGCCGAGAGCGACACCACCGCCGACACCACCGCCGACGACACCGCCGTACGCCGCCTCGCAGAGGCCGCCCCCCTCGCCCACCGCAACGGCATCCGCATCCTCCTCGAAACCCACGACTCCCACCGCACCGGCAGAGCCGTCGCCCGCGTCCTGGACCGCGTGGACCACGACGGCGCCGGCGCGCTCTGGGACGTCCTGCACACGTGGCTCGGCGGCGAGGCCCCCGCGGAGTCGTTCACGCACCTCTCGCCCCACCTCGGCTACACCCAGGTGAAGGACATCGCATCGCCCGAGGACACCACCCCGCTCGCCCTCGGCACCGGCGTACTCCCCCTCGCCCCATGCGTCACCCAGCTCCCGCCGGACGGCTGGCTGTGCTGGGAGTACGAGAAGCGCTGGTACCCCCGCGCGACCCCGCTCCCGACGCTGCTCCAAGCAGGACGGGAGTACCTGACCGGGCTGACTACGACAGCGGGTCGCCGACCCGGGCGTTCGCCCAGAGGCTGAACTCGAACCGGGCGTGGCGACGTCCGGGGACTTCGAGGTCTGCGGCCCGCAGGGAAGGCCATAGGGTTCTGCCTCGTGCCCCAGCTTGAGATATCCGACCTGATCACGGCCGTGGATCCGCGGAGCGGTCACCGGCTCCCGGTCCGGCGCGCCGAGGTGATGCGGCAGCTTCGCGAGAGCGGAGACGAGCGCGCGGCCCGCATCGTCGCCGGGCTGCCCATGGACCAGGACGGCGTCCTTGTCCCGCACGCCGTGGACCGCCTGCTCCTCGGTGCGCACACTGAGCTCCAGCGCCTGAGCGAGGAACTGCGGATCGGTGAACGGCTGGTCCACCTGCTCGGCCCGCTCCTCACCGCGATCCGGGAGACCACCGGCCAGTCCGGGCCGTACCGTGTGGTCGACGTCGGGTGCGGCCTGGGCTACCTGGTCCGCGAGTTGGCGACCACCCACGTCCTGGGCGCGGACGTCGAACTGGTCGGGGTCGATCTCGACGCCGCGCTGGTCGGCGAGGCGGACCGTCTTGCCCAAGCGGAGGGACTCGACTGCCGTTTCGTCCACGGAAACGCCTTCGACCTGCCGCAGGCCGCGACCGTCTACGTTTCCACCGGCGTGCTGCACCATTTCCGTGGTCCCGCCCTGGCCGAGTTCTTCCACGCCCAGGCCGCCTCACCGGCCTACGCCTTCTGCCACTTCGACATCGCCGCGACCCGTCTCGCGCCCATCGGCGCCTGGGTCTTCCACCGGGCCCGGATGCGCAGCCGGCTCGGCCGCCACGACGGCGTCGTTTCGGCACGGCGCGCGCACAGCGACGAGACACTCCTGCGCGCCGCCGCGGTCCCTGGCATCCGCGCGCTGCTCTACGAGCCCCGCGGTGCGGTGAACCCGTTCTGCACCACGCTGCGTCCGATCATCGGGGTCCGCCCTCACCTGGAGGCCCCGCTTCGACGAGCCCTCGGCCGGGAAGCACGCCGTTTGGTCGGCGCGGAGCACCTTGCCGGGACCACCCGATGACGCCCGCCATACCGTTGGTGCTCCTCGGGCTGACCGATGCGGCCTTCAGCGGTTTCCGCGCGTATGCCGGCACCGACGCACGCATCCGCAAGCAACGGGCCACGGCCCGAGCCGCCCTGCGAGGGCTGGCCGTCGGAGCCGTCCTGCTCCTCGCCCCCACGCTGACCGCCGTCCTTCTGCTGCTGACCACACGCGACCCGGCACGGATCTACGGCATCCTGAGCGCCGGCGGCCTCGGCTACCTGCTCCCGCTCGCCGTCTACGCCGCCGCCGTACTGCTGTCGCTCGCCGCCTACTTCGCCCTGCCCTTCCGCGGCAGCACCCTCGCGATGGTTGTCGGCCTCGGCCCCTTGACCCTGCTGCGCCCGCTCGCCGTCGTCGCCGCCTGCCTCGGCTCGGTCCTCAGCGGTGGCGGCGGGCCGGCCCTGCTGGTCGGCACGGTCGCAGGGGCCGCCGTGCTGTGCGTCGAACCCGCGGTGCACCGACGCTGGTACCACCACGCGCAAGAGTGACGGCCCGGGGCGCCCAGAACGCACGGATCCAGCCGTGGCCAGTTCGGGGAACGCGGCTTCCCGTGACCCACATCCTCAGCAAGCGCAGGGGTGCGGGCACGTTCATGTGCCGGTGACGACCAAGGAGCGCTCCAGGACGAGGACTGCCAAGCCGAGCCGTGAGGTGCGCGGCGGTCGCAGAGCACCACCCTCAGTGCACGAGGCCCTCGCCCTTCACCGCGTCGACGAACGAGGTCCAGGCCCCCGGCCCGAACACCACGGCCGGCCCGGTCGGGTTCTTGCTGTCCCTCACGGGCACGCACCCCTCACAGGTGTCGCTGAACTCCAGGCATTCGCCGCTGTCGCCCCCGCTGTACGAGGACTTCCGCCAGGCTGTGTACGCCTCGCTGACTTCGAGGCATTCGCCGCTCTCTCCGCCGCTATAGCTGGACTTGCGCCAAGCCGACAACGCCGAGGCGTCGGGAACTATGTGCTCACTTCGCTGCATGTTCGTAATCCTCCGACACAGACCGAATCAGCGCCAGGGACGCCCGGTTCGACAACGCGTCACCCAGGGCGTGGTCATAGACCTCCTGACACTGCCGCACCACGGACGGGGGCTCCCACACTCGGCCGTTCTTCAAGCCTTCCACGTAGGCGATGGGCGGAAGGTCGCTGAACCACATCAGGGAGACGAGCCCCTCCAGCAAGGCGTGCGCGCCCGCCGCGTAGGGGAGCACATGGAGGCGAATCCGTCGGCTTTCCCCCATGGCCAGCAGGTGCTGAAGCTGTTCGCACATCACCAGCGGGCCGCCAATGGGTCGCCGCAACACCGCCTCGTCGAGCATCGTCCACACCACGGGGTTGTCGAAGTCGTCCAGAACCCTGGCACGTTCCAGTCGAGCTTCCAGGAGCCGATCACGCTCCTGATCGTTCTTGGGCGGGTAACCCGAGCTGAGCACCTCGCGCGCATACGCCTCCGTCTGCAAGAAGCCCGGCACCAGCTTGGGCGCGTACTGGCGGATCATGACCGCATACCGCTCGAACTCCAGCGCCTCCGCGAAGTGCTCGGCGACATGCGGCCCTTCCAGAACTGGCAAGAACCGCTCAAAGAACCCATCGGTCTTCAGCACCGCGTCAAGCCGTCGCGCGTCCGCGATGTCCGGTCGCCTCCGCCCCGCCTCGATGTGCGCGATGTGCGTGCGAGACATCACCGCGAGGCGGCTCAGCTCCTCCTGGGTGAGGCCGGCCGCCTCGCGTCTGGCTTTCAGTTCCTGGCCGTACTTGATGCGCGATACGGGGTTGTCCTCGATCGCCACGACATCAACTCCCTTGCGTGCGAGCCACGTTGTCACGCTCTGTGCACTGTTCAGCGTACGGAACGTGACCCCACGCTGTGAGCGGAACACCACACACAGTGAGAGGCAGTCGCATGGCAGCGCACGGCGTCGGGGCGTACGTCGCCCATACGGGGACCGATGTGTACGGGCCCGGCAAGGTGATCGGCGCGGACGGCGAGTGGCGGCGGGTGCGGTTCGTGTACTTCGTCGCCACCATCGCCGTACGTGATCTGCGTGCCGCCTCCGCTCAGGAGGAAGAGGAGGTGTGCGCGTGGCTGATGGAGAAGGCCGTCCGGCATGGGGGCAACTGGTAGCGGGGCCGGCGCTGGCGTTGCGGGTGACGTACGACGGGGGCCGGACCTGGCAGCCGTATGTCATGCCGCGACCGGCGGCCAGGGCCGGAGAGGTGGCGGCGAACGACAACGAGAGCGAGCAGGAGATGGAGGAGGAGGAGCAGGCCCGCAGGTCGTCGTAGCCAGGCAGGCGCCGGGGCGCACCCGAGCCGGGTCACACCGGGCCGCGCCGGGTGGTGGAGGTTCGTGCGCGTAGCCTTGACTGGCAATTACTTTCCGGATAACGGTTCAGGCGTGGAAGTTTCTGCCATCGGTGTTTCTTCCACTCCCTGGCACCTCACACCGCTTCGCCGGAAGGAGCCGCACGTGCAGCACCGCACCTCAAGACGCAGCCTCCTGACCACCACCGCCGCCGTGACCGCCATAACCGCTCTCGGGTCCCGGCTCCCCGCCGCCGCCCTGGATGTCACCGACGGCGACGCCGCCGACCGCCGGTTGCGCGCGATCGTCGCCCGCATGTCGATCGAGGAGAAGATCGGCCAGCTCTTCGTCATGCGGATCTACGGGCACTCCGCGACCGCGCCCGACCAGGCGGACATCGACGCCAACCTCCGCGAGATCGGGGTGCGGGACGCCGCCGAGCTGATCGCCACGTACCACGTCGGCGGCATCATCTACTTCACCTGGGCGCACAACACCCGCGACCCGCACCAGATCGCCGCTCTCTCCAACGGCATCCAGGCCGCCGGGCTCGCCCAGCGCGTCCCGCTGCCGCTGCTCATCGCCACCGACCAGGAGCACGGCATCGTGTGCCGGGTGGGCAAGCCGGCCACGCTCTTTCCCGGCGCCATGGCGATGGGCGCGGGCGGCTCGACGGAGGACGCCCGCACGCTCGGCAGGATCTCGGGCGCCGAACTCGCCGCGATCGGCATCCGCCAGGACTACTCCCCCGACGCCGACGTGAACATCAACCCCGCCAACCCCGTCATCGGCGTACGGTCCTTCGGTGCGGATCCGGCCGCCGTGGCGCGCATGGTCGCGGCCGAGGTGCGCGGCTACCAGGAGTCCTCGGTCGCCGCGACCGCCAAACACTTCCCCGGGCACGGCGACACCAGCGTCGACAGCCACACCGGGATTCCGGTGATCACGCACAGCCGGGAGGAGTGGGAGCGGCTCGACGCGCCTCCGTTCAAGGCCGCGATCGCCGCCGGGATCGACGCGATCATGACGGCGCACATCCAGTTCCCCGCGCTCGACCCGAGCAACGACCCCGCCACTCTCTCCCACCCCATCCTCACCGGCATCCTGCGCGAACAGCTCGGCTACGACGGGGTCGTCATCACGGACTCGCTCGGCATGAAGGGCGTACGGGACAAGTACGGGGACGACCGGGTGCCGGTGCTGGCCCTGAAGGCGGGCGTCGACCAGCTGCTCGATCCGCCCAAGCTGGACGTGGCGTTCGCCGGGGTGCGGGCGGCCGTGGCGAGCGGCGAACTGAGCGAGGCCCGCCTCGACGAGTCGCTCCTGCGGATCCTGCGGCTCAAGGAGCGGCGGGGGCTGTTCGCCCGGCCGTACGTCAGCGGGCGGGGTGTCGACCGAGTGGTGGGTACACGGGCGCATCTCGGTGCCGCCGACGAGATCGCCGAGCGGACCACGACGCTGCTCGCCAATCCGCACGGGCTGCTTCCGCTGTCGCGTCGGCGGCACGGTCGCGTGCTGGTCGTGGGGCCCGACCCGGACTCCCCGTCCGGTACGACGGGGCCGCCCACGACCGTCCTGGCCGACGCGCTCACCGAACTCGGCTTCCGTACGGCGGTGTTGAGTACCGGCACCCTGCCCTCCCCCGCGCAGATCGACGCGGCGGTGGCGGCGACGGCCGGGCGGGATGTGGTGATCGTGGGCACGTACAACGCGGGGGCGGGTGGTGCGCAGAGCCGGCTGGTGGCGGCGCTGGGTGCGACGGGTGTGCCGGTCGTTCACCTCGCCCTGCGCAATCCGTACGACATCGCGTACCTGAGCGGGTTCGGAGCGTCGCTGGCGACGTATTCCTGGACGGACGTCGAACTCCGGGCGGCTGTACGGGTGTTGGCGGGGCGGGTCCGTCCGCGCGGGCGCCTCCCGGTGGCGGTGCCGCGCGCGGACGATCCCGCGCAGGATCTGTACCCGATCGGCCACGGCCTGTCGTACTAGGCGGTGCGGTGGGGTGCGGTGCTGCCGGGGGCGGGGTGGTTTCCCCCACCCCGCCCCTTCCCGAAACCCGCCGGGTGTGCGGAAGGTGAGGCCGACCGGGGTGGGTGCCCCGGGGTCAGGGGCGCAGGGAGGGCTCCCTGGTGAGCTGGGGGGCGTCCAGCTTCGTGTCGAACGGCGCACGCGGCTTCGCCGGGGCCGGGTTCAGGCCTGCCCAGCGGAGGATGGAGGCCGTCGCCGAGGCCTTCTGGTCCGGCGCCAGCATGGACACCTTCGAGCCGTGGTTGCCGCCCGCCACCGTGTACACGGCCGAGTCACGGGCCCCCGCGCCGAGGGAGAAGCGCTCGGCGCCCCACGGGTCGTTCTGCCCGTACACGTACAGCATGTGGTCGGCGTGGTGCTTGACCCACGAGTCGACGTCCCGCATCGCCCACGGCTGGAACCGCATCGGGATGTCCCGCGGTACGAAGTTGCGCGGCGGCTGGTAGCCGTAGCGGCTCAGCTTGCCCAGCCAGGGCTGCTTGATGGTGGGCGAGCCCAGCTGTGTACCGGCCTGGTAGTAGTACGCCGTGTACGGGGCCAGGCCCTGGTCGGTGTAGAAGGAGAAGCCGGAGATCGTGTCGATCGAGTCCCAGATCGCCTGGTCGGTGGCGTGTGCCGCGTCCGCCGGGATGGTGGAGCACTCGGCGAGCAGGTGGTACTGCCAGAAGCCCCACACGTAGTCGAGCACGACCGCCTCGTACGCCTTGTCGAGGCTGCCGACCGTCGTGAAGGTGTAGCCGTTGTCGGCCGCGTACTGCTGGTACTTCTTCTCCAGGGAGCCCCGCCGCACCAGCGCCTCGCGCTGCACGCCCGCCAGCTTGTCGCGGCACTCCTTGGTGCCGACGTTCGCCAGGAAGCGGTCGTACGCCGAATCCTCGGTGTTCACCACGTCGTCGGGGGCCACGTAGGCGACGACGCCGTCCATGTCGCGCGGGTAGAACCGCTTGTAGTACGTGGCCGTCATGCCTCCCTTCGAGCCGCCGGTGGTCAGCCAGTTCTTGGCGTAGACCGGCTTCAGGGCCTTGAAGATGGCGTGCTGGTCACTGGCCGCCTGCCAGATGTCGTCCTTGGCCCAGTTGGTGGGTGTGGGCCGCGACTCGGGGAAGAAGCGGTACTCGACGGAGACCTGGTTGCCGTCGACGATCTGCGTCGGCTCGCTGCGGCTCGGGTTGGTCGACACGTCGTAGCCGCTGGTGTACATCACCGTCGGCCGGTCGGTGTCCTTGTGCAGCACGGTGATGCGCTGCTTGAAGGTGGCCCGGCTGTACGGGTTGTGGTGGTCGACGGGCTGCGTGAAGTCCAGGACGAAGTAGCGGTAGCCGGCGTACGGCTTCTCTTCGATGAGACTTATCCCGGGGATGGCCAGGATGCGGTCCTTGATGTCCGGCTCGGCGGCGGTGGCCGCCCCTGCCGTGGCTCCGGTCGCGGTCATCGTGCCTATCAGCACGGCGAGCGACAGCAGCCATCTGAGCGCCTTGCGCATTCACACTCCCCTGTGGGGCCCCTGTGGGCTCGGAACGTGGCACCGCGAACCTAGCCGGGCCAACACCCGCCCCGCCAGACCCCTTTGGAGCCGTGTGCTCACGTGTGCTCAGCAGACCCAGCCCGTCTGTGCGGAGCTCCCCGATATCGCCCCCGTGGCGCGTACGCAGCGGTTGCCGGAGTAGACGGTGATCGGGCCGGCGCGCTGGGTGTAGACGCCCGAGTCGCCGGCGGGGGCGCCGCCGCGGGCCTGGATGGTGACGGACATCTGGCGCCGGGCGCCGGCGGACTTGGCCACGGTCACCGCGCAGGCGTACCCGTTGCCCTTGTACAGGCGCAGCTCGCCCGCGCTGAACCCGACGGTCTTGACCGGTCTGCCCGCGCAGGCGGCGGCCGCGTCCGCGCTTCCGCCGGCCGGGCCGAACACGACGAGTCCGCCGGCCATCGCCAGTACCGCCACTGCGGGGCCGAGCAGCCCCGCCCTCCCCACTCCTGCGAACATCCCACCGAACACGCGTGCACCTCTCCGCCACTTGCGCGTATGTGGGGAGGGACGCGATAAGTCGCCCGACGGTTCTCAGGTCTGCCCGCACCCCCGGTCCGCGCGGTTCCCCGCGCCCCTTGACCAGGGGTTCAGGCGCGGGCCGGGATGGTGTCGCGGGGGGTCGGGGTGCCGATGAACGTGCGCCACAGGCGGGCGTACTTGCCGTTCGCCGCGAGGAGTTCGTCGTGCGTGCCGTCCTCCGCGACCCGGCCGCCGTCCATCACGATCACTCGGTCCGCCCGCGCCGCCGTGGTCAGACGGTGGGCGACCACCAGCGTGGTGCGGCGGCCCGTGAGCCGGTCCGTGGCCTGGTTGACCAGGGCCTCCGTGGCGAGGTCGAGCGCGGCCGTCGCCTCGTCGAGCAGGAGGACGTCCGGGTCGACGAGTTCCGCGCGGGCCAGCGCGATCAGCTGGCGCTGCCCGGCGGAGAGGTTGCGGCCGCGCTCGGCCACCTCGTGGAGGTAGCCGTCGTCGAGCGTGGCGATCATGTCGTGCGCGCCGACCGCCCGCGCCGCCGCCTCCACCTCGGCGTCGCTCGCGTCGGGGCGCCCGTACGCGATGGCGTCGCGGACCGTGCCGGCGAAGAGGTACGCCTCCTGCGGGACCACGCCGAGCCGGTGCCGGTAGGCGGTGATGTCCAGGTCGCGCAGGTCCGTGCCGTCGGCGGTGACCCGCCCGCCCGTCGGATCGTAGAACCGCGCCACCAGCTTGACGAGGGTGGACTTGCCCGCGCCGGTCTCGCCGACGAAGGCGACGGTCTGCCCGGCCGGTATGCGAAGGTCGACCCCGGTCAGTGCCTCCTCCGGCTCGTCGCCGTCGTCGGCGGCCCCGTACGCGAAGTCGACGTCCTCGAAGGCGATCTCGCCGCGCAGGGACAGCACGTCGAGCGGTTCGCGGGCGGCGCCCGTGGAGGTCTTCTCGCGCAGGAGTTCCTGGATGCGCTTGAGCGAGACCGCCGCCTGCTGGTAGCCGTCGAAGACCTGCGAGAGCTGCTGCACGGGCGCGAAGAACAGGTCGATGTAGAGGAGGTAGGCGACGAGCGCGCCCGTGGTGAGGGTGCCGCCGTCGACGCGGTGTGCGCCCACGATCAGCACGGCGGCCGCCGCCACCGACGACAGGAGCTGCACGAAGGGGAAGTACACGGAGATCAGCCACTGGCCGCGTACCCGCGCCCGGCGGTAGTGGTCGCTGCGCTCGGCGAACCGTTCGGCCCCGTCGTGCTCGCGCCGGAACGCCTGCACGATGCGCAGACCCGACACCGACTCCTGGAGATCGGCGTTGACGACGCTGATCCGCTCGCGGGCCAGTTCGTACGCCTTCACGCTCTTCTTGCGGAAGACGTACGTGCCGACGACGAGCAGCGGGAGCGTCGCGAAGACGACGAGGGCGAGCTGGAGGTCGATGACGAGCAGCGCGACCATGATGCCGAAGAAGGTGACGACGGAGACGAACGCGGTGACCAGTCCGGTCTGCAGGAACGTGGACAGCGCGTCCACGTCCGTCGTCATGCGGGTCATGATCCGGCCGGTCAACTCCCGCTCGTAGTAGTCGAGTCCGAGCCGCTGGAGCTGGGCGAAGATCTTCAGGCGCAGGGTGTAGAGGACGCGTTCGCCGGTACGTCCGGTCATGCGGGTCTCGCCGGTCTGGGCGAACCACTGCACCACCACGGTGAGCAGCGCGAGCCCGGACGCCGCCCACACCGCGCCGAGCGCGAGCTTGGTGACGCCCTGGTCGATGCCGTGCCGGATGAGGACCGGCAGGATGAGGGAGCCGCCGGCGTCGATGGCGACCAGGAGGAGCGAGATGAGGAGGGGCAGGCCGAAGCCGCGCAGCAGCCGGCGCAGGCCGTACGACTCCTCGGGCTGGACCGCCTTCGCCTCGTCTATCGCGGGCACATCGGTCGCCGGCGGCAGCGCCTCGACCTGGGCGAGCAGTTCGGGGGTGGCGGGCATGCCGCCGGGGGCGGCCGATTCGGGCTTCTCCTCGCGTATCCACAGCGGCGGCGTGATGCCGCGCTCCGCGTCGAACTCGGCGTCCAGCTCGTCCCGTACGGAGTGGTCCTCGTCCTCGGTGTGCACGGTGGGCGGGGTGTGGCCCGGGGAGACCGCGCCGAGCTCGTCGGGGTCGGTGAGCAGACGGCGGTAGAGGGCGCTGTCGCGCTGGAGTTCGTCGTGGGTGCCGATCGCGGCGAGGCGTCCGCCGTCGAGCACGGCAATGCGGTCGGCGAGGGCGAGGGTGGAGCGGCGGTGCGCGATGAGCAGGGTGGTGCGGCCGGCCATGACGGACTTCAGGGCCTCATGGATCTCGTGCTCGACGCGGGCGTCGACGGCCGAGGTCGCGTCGTCCAGGACCAGCAGGCGGGGGTCGGTGAGGATGGCGCGGGCGAGCGCCATGCGCTGGCGCTGGCCGCCGGAGAGGGTGAGGCCGTGCTCGCCGACGGTGGTGTCGTACCCCTTGGGCAGTTCGGCGATGAAGCCGTCGGCCTGGGCGGCCCGGGCCGCCTTCTCGATCTCCTCCTGCGTGGCGTCCGGCTTTCCGTACGCGATGTTGGCGCGGACGGTGTCGGAGAAGAGGAAGGAGTCCTCGGGGACGAGGCCGATGGCGGCGCGTAGCGAGGACAGCGTCAGCTCGCGCACGTCGTGGCCGCCGACGAGGACGGCGCCGTGCGCGACGTCGTAGAAACGCGGCAGGAGGAGGGAGACGGTGGACTTGCCGGAGCCGGACGCGCCGACCACGGCGACGGTCTCGCCGGGGCGGATGGAGAGCGAGAACCCGTCGAGGACGGGCCGCTCGTCGTCGTAGCCGAAGCGCACGTCGTCGAATTCGACGGTGGCGGGGGCGTCCGGCGCGAGCTCCTTGGTGCCGTCCTGCATCGACGGCTCGGTGTCGATGAGCTCCAGGACCCGCTCGACGCCGGCCCGGGCCTGCTGGCCCACGGTGAGCACCATGGCGAGCATGCGCACGGGCCCGACGAGCTGGGCGAGGTAGGTGGAGAACGCGACGAACGTGCCGAGCGTGATCTGGCCCCGGGTGGCGAGCCAGCCGCCGAGCGCCAGCATCGCGACCTGGCCGAGCGCGGGGACGGCCTGGAGGGCCGGGGTGTAGCGGGAGTTCAGCTTGATGGTGCGCAGGCGGCCCGCGAACAGCTTGCGGCCGACCTCGCGGAGTTTGCCGGTCTCCTGGTCCTCCTGGCCGAAGCCCTTGACGACGCGGACCCCGGAGACGGCGCCGTCGACGACCCCGGCGACGGCGGCGGCCTGGCCCTGCGCGTACCAGGTGGCGGGGAAGAGGCGGGTGCGGCTGCGCTTGGCGATGAACCAGAGCGCGGGCGCCACGGCGAGGGCGACGAGGGTGAGCAGCGGCGAGAGCCACGCCATGATCACGATGGAGATGATGAAGAGCAGGATGTTGCCGATGGTCATCGGCAGCATGAAGAGCAGGCCCTGGATCAGCTGGAGGTCGCTGGTGGCACGGCCGACGACCTGTCCGGTGGACAGCTCGTCCTGACGCCGCCCGTCGAGCCGGGTGATCGTGCGGTACATCTCGGTGCGCAGGTCGTGCTGGACGTCGAGAGCGAGCCGCCCTCCGTAGTACCGCCGTATGTACGTCATCCCGTACACGACGACGGCGCAGGCTATGAGGAGCCCGGTCCACACAGTCAGGGAGCGGGTGTGGTCGCCGATGACGTCGTCGATGACGACCTTGGTGATCAGCGGCACGAGCGCCATGACGGCCATGCCGCCGAGCGACGAACCGAGTGCCAGCACGACATTGCGCCGGTACCGCCAGGCGTACCCGGTCAGCCTGCGCCCCCACCCCTGTTGCGCACCCTCCGTCACGACATTCCTCCCGTTGGTACGTGTCCTGCCGCAAGCACCAACACGGGGGCCTGCGGATTTCATCCCGCCGCAATGAATCGCGGTGCATACGGGCCGTAAGGACGAGGACTCCGGTCTTGGACGGACCTACAGGTGGGTCGGGGCGAACATCTTCAGGACGGCGGGCAGCACGACCACCGAGGGGCCGGGGGTGGCCAGGGCCTTGGCGAGGTCGGCGGTGAGGGTGTCCGCGCTCGTACGGACGGCGGGGACGCCGAAGGATTCGGCGAGGGCGACGAAGTCGGGGCGGGCGAGCTCGGTGACGGCGGCCGTGCCGGTCGCGGCGCCGGCGTCACTGTCCGTGGCGGCGGCGGTGGTCTCACCGGATGGGTCCCTCAGGTACTCGCGCAGGATGCCGTAGCCCCCGTCGTCGACGATCAGCCACGTGACCGGCAGGTCGTACTGTCCGGCCGTGGCGAGCTCCGCGAGGGAGTACATGGCGCCGCCGTCGCCGGAGACCGCGAGGACCGGGGTGGCGGGGTCGGCGACGGCCGCGCCGAGCGCGGAGGGGAAGGCGTAGCCGAGGCCGCCGGCGCCCTGCGCCGAGTGCATCGCGCCGGGCCAGGCCGACCACGCCCAGTAGGTGAGGATGGTCATGTCCCAGAAGCTGGGCGCCGTCGCGGGCAGCGCCGCGCGCACGGCCGCGAGGATCTTTTGCTCCTCGTCGAGGCCCTGGGCGTCGATGCGCTCCCGTACCCGCTCCAGGACGGTCCGTACGCGCTCGGGCGCCTCCGTATCCGTGCGCTCGTCGACGGTTTCGAGGAGGGCCTGGAGCGCGATGCGGGCGTCGGCGTGGATGCCGAGCGCGGGGTGGTTGGCCTCCAGTTTGCCGAGGTCGGCCTCGATCTGGATGATCCGGCCGCGCGGCGCGAAGGTGTGGTAGTTCGACGACAGCTCGCCGAGCCCGGAGCCGACCACGAGCAGGACGTCGGCGTCTTCGAGGAAGTCCGTGGTGTGGCGGTCCTCCAGCCAGGACTGGAGTGAGAGCGGGTGTTCCCAGGGGAAGGCGCCCTTGCCGCCGAAGGTCGTCACGACGGGCGCGTCGAGGCGTTCGGCGAGCGCGCGGAGCTTGCCCGCGGCGTCGGCGCGTACGACACCGCCGCCCGCGATGATCGCCGGGCGGGCGGCGTTGGCCAGCAACTCGGCCGCCACGGCGGTCAGTTCGGGGCGCGGAAGAAGGTCTTCGGGGAAGGCGTCCATCGCGGTGACGACGGGCAGCGCGGTCTCGGCGAGGAGCACGTCCTCGGGGATCTCCACCCAGACCGGCCCGTGCGGCGCGGTGAGCGCCGACTCCCAGGCGGCCGCGATCGCGGAGGGGATCTGCGACTGGCCGCGCACGCAGTGGACCGACTTCACGATGTCGCGGAAGGAGGCCTGCTGGTCGCGGAGCTCGTGCAGATGACCGTGTCGCCCGCCGTCAAGTCCCTTGCGCGGTACCTGACTTGAGATCGCGATGACCGGCGACGAGGCGGCGGCCGACTCCTGGAGCGCGGCGAGCGAGGTGAGCGCGCCGGGCCCGGTCGAGAGCAGCAGCGGGGCCGCCTCGCCGGTGATCCGGCCGTACGCGTCGGCCGCGAAGCCCGCGTTGTTCTCGACCCGCAGCCCGACGTAGGCGAGGTCGGAGCGGCGCAGCGCGTCGAACATGGCGAGCGCGTGCTGGCCGGGCAGCCCGAACACGGTGGTC
Source organism: Streptomyces sp. NPDC048361 (assembly GCF_040651795.1). Classification (NCBI taxonomy): domain Bacteria; kingdom Bacillati; phylum Actinomycetota; class Actinomycetes; order Kitasatosporales; family Streptomycetaceae; genus Streptomyces; species Streptomyces sp. NPDC048361. The sequence continues at coordinate 189,640 of NZ_JBEZKW010000002.1, read as the reverse complement.
GCGCCGAGCCCGGCCAGCGTCTCCACGACCAGGTCGCCACCGGTGCGGCCGGGCGGAGGGTTCAGGGCCGCCTCCACTTGGCGCGGCGTGGGCCGCAGCTCGATGTCGTGGTGGTCGTGGCTCATCGCGTCCTCTTCCGTGGCGCCCGGCCCGGGCCCGGTGGCGGGCTCCCCCGCCCCCGGGCCGCGTGGCCTGGTGCTCAGCTCGTCGTCAACCGGTCCTCCGCACCTCAGGCGCGGCCCGCCGCGATCTGGCGGGACATGATCGTGGTCAGCTCGTACGCGGTGTGCGAGGCGGCCACGCTGGTGATCTCCGCGTGATCGTAGGCCGGGGCGACCTCGACGACATCGGCGGAGACCAGGTTGCAGGAGGACAGGCCCCGCAGGATCTCCAGGAGCTCGCGCGAGGTCATGCCACCGGCCTCGGGGGTGCCGGTGCCGGGCGCGTGGGCCGGGTCGAGGCAGTCGATGTCGATGGAGATGTAGAGCGGGCGGTCGCCGATGCGCTGACGGAGCTGGTCGGCGACCTCGTCGGCGCCGCGCCGGTAGACGTCGGCGGAGGTGACGATGCCGAAGCCCATCTTCTCGTCGTCGGTGAGGTCCTGCTTGCCGTAGAGCGGGCCGCGGGTACCGACGTGGGAGAGCGCCTCGGTGTCGAGGATGCCCTCCTCGACGGCCCGGCGGAACGGGGTGCCGTGGGTGTACTCGGCGCCGAAGTAGGTGTCCCAGGTGTCGAGGTGCGCGTCGAAGTGGAGCAGCGCGACCGGGCCGTGCTTCTTGGCGACGGAACGAAGGAGTGGCAGCGCGATGGTGTGGTCGCCGCCGAGCGTCATGAGGCGGGCGCCGGTGCCGAGCAGGTCGTCCGCGGCCGCCTCGATCGTGTCGACGGCCTCGTTGATGTTGAACGGGTTGGCCGCGATGTCACCGGCGTCGGCGACCTGGGCCAGCGCGAAGGGCGAGGCGTCCTGCGCCGGGTTGTAGGGGCGGAGCAGACGGGAGGCCTCGCGGATGGCGTTGCCGCCGAAGCGGGCGCCGGGCCGGTAGGAGACGCCGGAGTCGAAGGGCACGCCGACGACGGCGACATCGGCGGTGCCGACCTCGTCGAGGCGGGGCAGCCGGGCGAAGGTCGCGGGACCGGCGTACCGCGGGATGCGGGACGAGTCGATCGGACCGCGCGGCGTTTCGTTGCTGCTCATGTGAAGTGCCCTTCCTTTTCGGCGTGTTGTGGCGACCCCGGTCCGGTGTGACGCGCCGGTCGTGGCGGTCCGGGCCGGGTCCGGCGGCGCGGGGGAGCCTGTCCGTTCCCCCGTATGCCTCCGCGTGCGCCGGTCGGCACGACCATAGGTGGCCGGGCAGCCCCACTGAAGTGTACGTTTCCTCCACTTCTCACGCCGCCGATGGATGGATCGTCCACCATGCCGGAACCGACCGCGCCGCCCACCTCGCCCACCCCACCCACTCCGCCGATCGCTCTCGCCGCCCTGCTGGCCCGCGCGGACCTGGGACTGCGACAGCTCGCGGGGCCCTCGCACGCCTCCATCCGCTGGGTGCACACCTCCGAGATGGCCGACCCGTACCCGTATCTGCTGGGCGGCGAGCTGTTGATGACGGCGGGGGTGCAGCTCGCCGACCCCGAGGTGTACGTGTCCCGGGTCGTGGCGGCGGGCGCGGCGGCGCTCGGCTTCGGGGTGGCGCCGGTGCACGAGGAGGTGCCGCCGGCCCTCGTCGAGGCATGCGCGCGGCACGGGCTTCCGCTGATCGAGGTGCCGCCGCGCACGACGTTCTCCGGGGTGGCGCGGGCGGTGTGGCTCCTGATGGCCCGCGCCCGGGAGGACGAGCTGAGACGGGTGAGCGAGGCACAGCGGGCCCTGGCGGCGGCCGCGTCGCGCTCCGCGCCGGTCGGGGCGGTGTTGCGGGTGCTTGCGGGGCGGGTGGGGGGTTGGGCCGCGCTCGTGACGCCGGAGGGGGCGGTGGTGGAGGCGGCGGGGGTTGAGCCGGGGTCCCTTGCGGGGGTGCGGGGGCTGGTGCGGGTGGTGTCGCCTTCGGCGGGTCTTCCCCACGGAAGGCCTCCGGCGGATACGGCGGGGGACGCGGCTCCGTCGACCGCCGCCCATCGACCACGGGGCTCCGCCCCGGACCCCGCTCCTCAAACGCCGGAGGGGCTGATTTTCACGCCGCCCGAGCCGACCCCCTCACCGGAGGGGACGAACCCCGCACCGGAGAAGGGAGCGGGCGAGTCGACCGCTGCGGCGTTCGAGGAGCCGGGATCCGAGGGCGGAGCCCGTGGGGTGGGCGCAGGGGCGCGGACCGCTGATCATCCGGCGGAGGCTTTCGGGAAGGGGCGGGGTGGGGAGAGTCCCCCGAAGGCGCACCCCCTCACCGCCAGCTCCAGCGCCAGCGCCAACGGCACCCACCTCTCCGCCTACGCCCTCACCGGCCCCCTCACCCTCGCCCTGGCCACCCCCCACCGCTCCCCCGGCGACCACACCATCGCCGGCGTCGCGGCCGTGCTGCTCTCGCTGCTCACCGCCGGGCGCCCCACCACTGACGAAGCCGCCCGTTCCGCCGCGCTGGTGCGCATGCTGCTCGGCGGCTCGCCCGGGGAGACGGCGGCGCTGCTGGGCGAAGGGCCCTGGGTCGTCGTACGCGCCCGGGGCACGGGCACCCCGCCCGACCTCGGCACGCCGCTGGTGGACGCGGCGGAGTCGACCGTACGCGCCCTCGTCCCCGCCGACCGCGAGGTCACCCCGCACCCCGGCTGGACCCTGGGCGTGAGCGCACCGGCCGGAATCGAGCGGCTGGCCGTGGCCGACACCCAGGCCGCCCGCGCCCTCACCCGCGCCGAGGCCACCCGCTCCCCGCTGGTCCGCCATCGCCCGGCCGGGTTCGCGGCGCTCCTCGCCCCGGCCGAGGCCGCCGCGTACGCCCGCGACCTCCTCGCCCCGCTCAGCGAGCCACTGCGCACGACCCTGCGCAACTGGCTCTCTCGGAACGGCAGTTGGGACCGCACAGCCACCGCGCTCGGCGTACACCGCAATACGGTGCGCCAACGCGTCGCCCGCTGCGCGACGCTGCTCGCCGCGGACCTGGACGACATGGACGTCCGCACCGAGCTGTGGCTGGCACTCAAGCAGGACGAATGACCAGGCCGAGTGACCCCGCCGCATGGCGATCCGCCCGCGGAGCGGGGGTGCGGCACGGGGCGCGGTCCTCGCGTCCTCCGGCCTCCCAGGCCGGGGTGACGCAGGAGAGTGGGGCGTCACACTCTGGCCCCCTGGACAGCGCCGGTGACCGCCGGGTAACTTCGTTATTCAACCTGAGCAAGCGCTTAGCCAATGCTTGGCCAAACTGCCATCCGAGGAGGGCGTCCGTGCGCCGTACCGTTTTCAACGAGGACCACGAGGCGTTCCGGGACACCCTGCGCGCCTTCATCGAGGCCGAGGTCGTACCCGCCTACGACGAGTGGTTCGCCGCGGGCATCGTGCCGCGCGAGTTCTACTCCAAACTGGCCGACCTCGGCATCTTCGGCATCCGCGTGGACGAGGAGTTCGGCGGCGCCGGCATCGACTCGTACAAGTTCGAGGCCGTGATGTACGAGGAGACGGCCCGCGCGGGCGTCCAGTTCGGCGGCTCGGGTGTGCACGTGCTGCTCGGCCTGCCCTACATCAAGATGCTCGCCGACGACGAGCAGAAGAAGCGCTTCCTGCCGAAGTTCGTCACCGGCGAGGAGATGTGGGCGCTCGCGATGACCGAGCCGGGCACCGGCTCCGACCTCGCGGGCATGAAGACCACGGCCAAGCTCTCCGAGGACGGCTCGCACTACGTGCTCAACGGCGCGAAGACGTTCATCACCGGTGGTGTCCACGCCGACCGCGTGATCGTCTGCGCCCGCACCGACGCGCCGACCGCCGAGGACCGCCGCCACGGCATCTCGCTCTTCGCGGTGGACACCAAGTCCGAGGGCTACTCGGTCGGCCGCAAGCTCGACAAGCTGGGCCTGAAGACGTCCGACACCGCCGAGTTGGCGTTCGTCGACGTGAAGGTGCCCGTCGAGGACCTGCTGGGCGAGGAGAACAAGGGCTTCTACTACCTGGGCCACAACCTCGCATCCGAGCGCTGGGGCATCGCGTTCGGCGCGTATGCGCAGGCCAAGGCGGCCGTGCGGTTCGCCAAGGAGTACGTGCAGGACCGCACCGTGTTCGGCAAGACGGTCGCCTCGTTCCAGAACACCAAGTTCGAACTGGCCGCCTGCCAGGCCGAGGTGGACGCCGCCGAGGCGGTCGCCGACCGCGCGCTTGAGGCCCTCGACGCGGGCGAGCTGACGCCGGCGGAGGCCGCGTCCGCGAAGCTGTTCTGCACCGAGGTCGCGCACCGCGTCATCGACCGCTGCCTCCAGTTGCACGGCGGCTACGGCTTCATGAACGAGTACCCGATCGCCCGTCTGTACGCGGACAACCGCGTGAACCGGATCTACGGCGGCACCAGCGAGATCATGAAGTCGATCATCGCCAAGAACATGGGCCTGTAAGGGCCTGTCAAGGCCTGAAACGGCGGTCAGGTACAACTACCTTCATGCATCAGGCACTTGAGAGCCTCCTCGATCTGCTCGACCTGGAGCGGATCGAGGAGGACATCTTCCGGGGGCGCTCCCGCTCGGCGGTGGTCCCCCGCGTCTTCGGCGGGCAGGTGGCGGCGCAGGCGCTGGTCGCGGCCGGCCGCACCGTGCCCGCCGAGCGGCTCGCGCACTCGCTGCACGCGTACTTCCTGCGGGCGGGTGACCCGGGTGCGCCGATCGTCTACACGGTCGACCGCATCCGCGACGGCGCGTCCTTCACGACCCGCCGCGTCGTCGCCATCCAGCACGGGCAGCCGATCTTCCACCTCTCCGCGTCGTTCCAGCGGTACGAGGAGGGCATGGAGCACCAGGCGGACATGCCGGTGGCGCCGGACCCGGAGTCGCTGCCGACGGCGGCGGAGATGCTGCCGCGGTACGCGTCCGCCTTCCACGACCCGGGTGTCGTGGACCGGCTCCTCGAAGCCCGGGCGGCGGTCGACCTGCGGTATGTGGACGCGCCTCCGTGGGGCACGGTGGGTACGCCGCGTGAGCCGCGCTCGCAGGTCTGGTTCCGCACGAACGGCAAGCTCGCGGACGATCCGCTGCTCCATGTGTGCCTCGCGACGTACGTCTCCGACATGACGCTGCTCGACTCGGTGCTGCTTGCGCATGGGCGGGGCGGGTGGACGGTGGGTGATGTGGTGGGTGCCTCGCTGGACCACGCGATGTGGTTCCACCGGCCGTTCCGGGCGGACGAGTGGCTCCTGTACGACCAGGAGTCGCCGTCGGCCTCGGGGGGCCGGGGGCTGGGCCAGGCCCGCATCTACACGCAGGACGGGCGGCTGGCGATCACAGTGATCCAGGAGGGCGTGGTTCGGGTGCCGCGCGCCTGAACACCCCGGTGTGCCTGGAGCGGTGCCGCGTCCCGGGCCACGTGGGCCGGTGGGGGCCGGTGGGGGCCGGCCGGCATGGGCAACTGGGGCGGAGCCCCAGGTGCTTGCGCCTCCGCCCAACTTCCCACCCCCGGAGGGTTTCGGGAAGCCCCGATGCTCGTAAGTAGGGGTGCTGTCCCGCACGACCTGATGCCGGGCGGGACAGCTTGGAAGGCTTACTAGTTGTCCGTCGAGCGCCGCATCGCGGGCAGCTCGTCCCACTGCGGACCGTGCACCAGTCCCGGCGCATGGTCCGGGCAGGCGTAGAGCGTCGTTCTGGGGCCGATGGTGCTTTGAATCCAGCGGACAGCGATCGGCGCCCTGGTGAGCGTCTTGCACGCGATGCACAGCGCCACACGGCCGGGCAGGACGAGCGGGAACAGTTCCTCGGCGGTCGTCATGCCGACATCACCCGGCGCCGAACGGGCGTGATGTTGATGGTCGGGTGGTCGTAGTCGATGCCGACTTCGGCGAACGCTGTTGCCACCGCCGTTCACGCTGTAGCTGCGGAAGTTCGGCGCCCTCGCGGAAGATCTCGCGGACAATTCGGGGTAGCGCGTGAGACTGCCCGTCGAGCGGTGCGCGTTCTGCGCGAGCGAGGCATGGTCGCGACCGAGTGGGGCAGGGGGAGCCGTGTGGTGGACCGGTCACCGCGGGGGCACGCCGGCGAGGACGGGCACCAAGACGACGAGTAGCCCCGCCGCCCATGGCACGTATGCCGGGACGAGCGTGGCTACTTGCTGTCTAGTTGCGCGTCGGTCAGCCCCCGGTGGGCGGTACTACGAAGCCGCGTGTGGCGGTCCGACCCTGGTTGGACCGGGAGTCGTGCGCGCTATCGGCAGCCTTGGCCAGCACCGCCGACCATGCCTCGGCCTTGATGGGTTCCCGGGTGGCAGGGTCGGCGATGTCATAGACACCCCACGGGCCCTCACTGTTGTTCGGGTCCATGGGTGCGACGATCCAGGAAAGGCCCAACCGCTTGATCTTGGCCTCGACTTCTCGGGCCTCGTACGCGTCCATTGACTCACCTTCCGTCCTGACTTGCGCGCCACCTTAGCTACTTGCCGCTGCCCCCGCCGTGCGTTGCGCACTTACCAGGGTTGATCGGCCCGCAACCCCCCGGCACCGGGGTGTGAGAGCAGTTCGCGGCCACGCCCACCAGGGTCTTGATCGGCCCGGTCCACAGCTCCGCGTCCACGGTGAACCCGGCCTGTTCGATCAGGGCGACCGTGCGGGCCAGGACGTCCGGGTCGTGCCGTTCCGGTCCCGGCCGCTCCGGGAAGTAGTTGACGAAGCGCCCCAGTCCCGCGCAGAGCCGGGCGTACAGCCGGGTGTGCAGAATCAGCGCGTGCCATCCTTCGTCCACGACCTTGGACGGTTGGATCGACACGGCGGGGAACTGGGCAGCCGCGGCTACGTACTTGAGCGCTTCCGTCACGATGCGCTCTGCCATAGCTTCGGACATGCCGGGGTTGTTGTCGCGGACTGTTGCGGCGACCCCCTCGAACCCCTGCGGGGTGAGTAAGGCGTGTGCGTCTCGCATGTGCTTCTCTCCTTTGCGGGTTGGACCCGCTGTCTGCGTTGGACCTCACATCACGACGCAGACAGCGGGGTTGAACCCCGCCTCCCGGGTGGACGGGACCGCCGTCCCGTCCGCCTGCCCTTCGCAGCAGGGGCGGGCCGGTGCGAACCTCACCCGGAAGCCGGAGTCTCAGAGCCGACCGCTCACGCCCCATACGAGCAAGGCCACGGGGAGCGCCCACCCGATGATGAGCATGAGTGCGCCTGCCGCTCGGCCTCGCGTGGTCGGTAATCGGGGGCTCATGCGCCGGCCTGCGCGTGCTCGGCGTCGTCCTCGGCGGCTCCGCCCAGGTGCCGGTACTCCAGCCGGTTGACCTCGGCCCGCCGCTCCTGCTCGGCCGTGTCCGCCAGCACCACGACGGCCACATCCTCAGTCGTCCGCTTGAAGATCGCGTGTCCCTTGGTAGCCGTGTGGTGGCTCATGGCACGCGTGGCCCGCTCGATGTCGGCGGTCGGCAGCACAACGAATGAGCAGGACTGGCAGGACACGAAGGTCCGCAGACCCCCGTCCGGGTGGGAGGTGACCTTGTAACGCACGAACCGCGCCGTGCTCCTGGTGCTCATCAGCGCCCGCCCACCGGTGTCGTCCACACGCGCGCCTGCCAGACTTCGGCGTCAGACGGCGGGCGGAGCCTGCTTGGCGGGGCGGTCCACTCCACACCCCCGCCCGGCGGAACGAGGTACACGCTTCCTTCGAACAGGCTACGCACCTCTCCAATCCGCCCACCTGTCGTATCTACTGCATAACCACCCACCATGGGCGTCCAGTTATCGGCCATCACTTCTCGCCGTCCCCTCGAACGTCGTCAGCCTTGATCGTGCTGCCGCCAAGCAATGCCGACTAGCGGCCCCATGTAGGCCAGCTGTCGGCCAGACTGGACGCATGTCGGAGAACACGGGGGCCAACATCCGGCGCGAGCGGGGACAGCGCGGATGGAGCCAGGCACGCCTAGCGCGAGAGATCTGCCGAGTTGCCGGAGTTCAAGGCGAACCGGTCGGCCGCCAAGAGATCAGCCGATGGGAAACAGGGAAGCGCACGCCCCGCGAATGGTTGCCGTCCATCGCTGCCGCCCTCGAAGTGCCCGTGGATGCGCTCACAGCGCCGCAGGCTCCCCCCGAACCTCCGCTGCCGACACTCGCGGACTACCTGCCCGCCGATGATCCGCTAGCCCCCCTCACAGCCCGCACGGGGCGACGCATCGGCAAGGAGCAGGTGGACGACCTGCAACAGCGCGTACACGGCCTACGGCTAGCCGATGACGTTTTAGCCGGCGGCGACCTGATCCGTCCCGCACTCCGCGAACTCCGCTCAGCCGTAAAGCTCTACCGAGAAGGCCGCCACAGCGGAACAGTTGGACGCGAACTCCTGCGCCACATCGGTGAGTTGGGACAGATCGCTGGATGGATCGCGAGCGACGCCGGTCAACATAGCGAGGCGGAACAAATTTATCGGATAGGGCTCAGCGCAGCCAGGCAGGCAGAGGACGACACCCTGGCCGCGAACCTCGCCGGGTCCCTGGCATATCAACTCAGCAATATCGGAAGGGAGGTTGACGGGCTTCAACTTGCCCGTGCAGCTCTCGACGTTGCCGGAATGAACGCACCGGGCAAGGCTCGCGCGCTGTACCTCGACCGGGTGGCATGGGCGTACACCAAGGCCGGTGAAGTTCAGCCCGCCATTCGGGCACTGGGCGAGGCAGGCGAAGCACTCAGTCAGGACAGCAAAGGAAGCGAGGCACCGGCCTACCTGTACTGGGTTGACTCCGGCGAACTACAGGTCATGGAGGCTCGTGTCTACACGGAGCTACGCCGACCACTCCGCGCCGTTCCGCTGCTTCGGGACGTACTCAGCCGGTACGACGCGACCCACACGCGGGAACTTGCCCTGTACCTTTCCTGGCTCGCCGTCGCCCTCTCCGACGCCAACGAACCCGAGGAGGCGGTAACCGTCGCTGAACGCGTGATCTCGCTTTCCGCCGACGTAGCCAGCGAACGAACAGCAGAACGTGTGCGAATCGTGCTCGCTCGCCTGGATAAGTTCCGCGACGTACCAGACGTCCGAGCACTGCTGGACAGCGTCGCATGAACGCGGAAGGCCCCCACACCCGCCGCCCGTTCAAGGGCAGCGAGCGCGGGGGCTCTGTGGTGTTGGTCAGCCGGCGAGGACGTTGGTCAGGCGTGCAGCGGCCTTCCCGCCGAACAGCGCGAGACCGCAATAGAAGTCGATCCGGGTGCGATACACAGGCTTGTCGTGAGACTCGCCCAGGTCAGTGGTCTGCACACGCCGTTGGTCAGACCGGTGACTCCGGCGTCGGCCTCGGTGGACCCGAAGCGCACGGCGTAGATGTCGCCAGTCTGCTTGGCGCCTGTTCCAGCGGTCATCGGGAGTACGTCGGTGCCGTCCAGCTTCTGCCCGGCATCGAGGAGCGGGATGCCCTTCCACGTGGTGGTGCGCTTTCCGGCGATTGCAGCCGAGAGGAGTTCGGCACCGCCGAGCCGCCGGAATCCAGACTCGATCTTCGCCCGGAGCGCGGCGTTCATGTAGAGCGCTCCGTTCGTGCCGTTGAGGCCGCGTACCTGGGCAACGAGCGCGTCCAACACATCAAATAAGTCATGGCCGTTGGCGACCGGGCCGACTCCCTTCGCGTCCAGGACCTGACCGCCGAGCAGCCGCTTGCGCAGACCATCGAACCCCTTCGGATTCACCTCCACATCGCCATTGAAGAACTGGTCAGCGAAGTGCGCTCGTCCCGCGCTGTTGCTCGGCCTCGCGTCGGTGAGCCTCACAGCGCCCACCAGTGGTCAGCTCGGGGCACCCGGGGACAGAGCACGGGGGGCGGGGCTTGCGGGGCATAGGGGTCACCTTCGATGGGAAGGGGTACTGGTCATTCGCCGATGCATTCGGGGAACGGCCCCGGACAGCAAGACCGATTGGAGCCCTCATGACTGAGGAAGTATCAGATGAATCCACGCAGGAATATCGGTGGGTAATTAAGGACGCAACGGCCCTGAAACCCGGAGTCGTCTTCTGGTCGGAGTCGGGCCCTTGTCGCGTTACTGGCGCGGCCACTGCTACGACCGGTAAGCACGGGTCGAAGAAATATATGGTCAAGGCAATCAAGTTGCCGGACAACGAACCGACAACCGTGTCATTCGCGAGCAACGAGAGCGTACGCGTCGCTCATTAAAGTAGCGGACGGCCACCGCCCCGGCGCGCGATACTGTGCCGGGGCGGAGTCATGTCCGCGGGATGGACGGAATCGAACCGTCTCTACCGCCCGGTTTCAGCACGGGAACCGCCCGTACCTACTCGGGGCAGAGTGCGCGCCTATACCGCACCCCTTCCGCACCAGGACGAGCCGGGTTAGGGCCGGTCCAGGGCGGTGTCTGTGCGACGGGCGTGACCTCAGCGGGCCAAGATCGTTGGCAGCGCATGAACTCCACCAAGCGCGTACTTGCTGCTCTGGCTCTGACGGGTGCGGCGCTCTCAATGACCGGCGTGGCCCAGGCTGATGATGGCCCCCTGACGGTAAACCGTGATGAGTCGTTCAACTATTACTCGGAGACGCTCGGCGACTCCGTCAACCAAGGAATTGCAAACGTGATCAGTCCACAGAGTGTTATTAATGGCTTGGGCGGGGGCGGGCTTTGGTAGGCGGTTAGACCAAAAACTTGTGTGGTTGGAGGGCGGTCTCCTAAGCCGCCCGTCCTCCGAACTCGGTACAGGTCTTGAGCTGGTGGCAGCCGTGGCACAGCACTTGAACGTTGCTGTCTATGTCCTCGCCACCGAGGGACAGCGGACGCACATGGTCCACGTCCACCCCGTCCGCCGGGAAGTCACCCAAGCACCAGTCGCACCACGCCGAGCCCCGTTCCTGCACTCGCCGGCGGAGCCGTGCCGCAGCATCGAACCGCTTCGCACGTCGCCGACCACGCGAACGGCGAGCCCGAACCGTGGGACGGTCTTGGTGCGCCTAGTCGTGAACTCCGCAGCGTGCATGCCGAGTTGCCGTGTCGCTGCATTCCATGCAGGGGGTCATCAGTCACCGCCTGGTGCTCGTTGATGTGTGGAGTGCTCGCTCTCTTGCCCAAGTGGTAGGGACCGAGGGTGTTGCACCATCTGTCGGGCAGAGCGGCCTACTAGCCCCCACTCCTATGAGCAGTGGGGACGGAGAGATTCCATGGCGCGGCGTGGTGCACGGGCGACGCTGGTTCCGAGAGTCGGGCGCTCGGTCCGCCAGATTCCCCCGTTGGGTGGGTGCGCGGTAGAGTCCCCCTCTCATTCCCTGTGGAGGGCAGAGGTTTCCCGTCCGCCGTAGCGGGCTCGCGCTGTTCCCGCTTCCGGGAGTATTAGGGACCAGTGGATTCCCGAGGGTGCGTTTCGGTGACGCGGTGACGCCTGAGACACTGATCTCCAATCCCCCTAGATTTTCTTATGGGTTTGGGAACAGTTCCAAAAGTCGTCACTTCGACACTCTTCGCACCGCCGCTGTAAGGCGCCCCAGCCTTGTCGGCAATCAGGCTGCTCTCGCTTCCGGTCTATGTGGAGAGCGGAGGTTTCCGGAGCCCCGCCCGGGCCGGATCGTTCCTGCTCTCACTACGTACGGGAGAGCGGAGGTGTCCCGGAGCGCTGATCCGTGGCGATGTGCCGAAGTGTGGCTGTGCGGGTCAGGTTGCGGTGTGCACTGGTTCCGGGCGTGGGCACGGGGGCTGGGGCGGAGCCCCGGCGACCGCGCCCCGCGCCCCGCGCCCCGCGCGCGGAACGTGTTCACGGGCAACGGCGTGTCGCAGTCGAGGCAACGGGAAACGAGGTCGACGCTTTGGCTGTGCGGTCGTCGGCCGGACGACCCGGCATCGGGAGGTTGAGGCGCATGCTCGTGCTGGGAGGCGCGCAAGTCGAGGCGCTACTCGACGTGGACTCGTTGATCGACGCCCTGGCCCCGGCGATGGCGGACCTCAGCGCGGGCCGTGCCTCGGTACCCGACCGCGTCGCCGCCCTGGTGCCCGAACACGAGGGATTCCTCGCGGCCATGCCGGGCTTCCTGCCCTCGGCCGGGGTGCTGATGACCAAGCTGGTGTCACTCTTCCCGCACAACGACGTGACCCGACTGCCCACACATCAGGCGCTGATCGTGGCGTTCGATCCGGACACCGGCGAGCCCGCCGCGCTGCTGGACGGTACGGCCATCACCGCAGCACGCACCGCCGCCTGCTCCGCGTTGTCGGCACGCCTGCTGGCCCGTGAGGACGCGACCGTACTGGCCGTGCTGGGCACCGGCGTGCAGGCCCGGTCCCATGCCCGCGCGATCTGCCGGGTCCGCCCCATTGAGCAGATCCGCGTCGCGGGCCGCGATCCGGCAAAAGCCGCTGCCCTGGCCGCGGAACTCTCGGCCGTACTGGAGGGCGACGTCCGGGCCGTGCCCAGCTACGCCGAGGCGCTCGACGGCGCGGACATCGCCGCCGCGGCGACCCATGCCGTCGAACCCGTGATCCGCCGTTCCTGGCTGACACCCGGGGTGCACATCACGTCCGTGGGATACAACCCGGCGGGCCGCGAGATCGACGACGCCACGGTCGCCGAGGCGCTGGTGTGCGTCGAATCGCGCCAGGCCGCGCTCGCCCCGTTCCCCGCGGGCAGCAACGACCTGCTCATGCCGATCCGCGACGGCCTCATCACAGCCGATCACGTCCATGCCGAGCTGGGCGAACTCATCGAGGGCAGCAGGCCGGGGCGCACCGCACCGGACCAGATCACCCTCTACAAGTCGGTCGGCGTGGCAGCACAGGACGCCGCAGCCACGGCCCTGGTCGTCGCCTCGGCCCGCGAACGGTCCGTCGGGCAGGAGATCACGCTGCAGTAAGGCCGTACCTACCTCCGGGCCCGCCCCCGGACCTATGGACCTACGGACCTACGGACCCACCCGGGTCAGAGTGTCAGGCCCGCCGCGTCCAGCAAGTACGCCGTCATGGGCTCGTAGAAGCGGGGGTCCAGGACGTGGTCGTCCAGCGGCACCGTCACCTGGAGCGAACCCTCCGCCTCGCCGATGAACAGCGCCGGGTCGTTGCAGTCCGCGTACCCCATCGCGTCCACGCCCCACTGCCCCGCGCACCCCGCCCACCCGTGGTCCGCGACCACCAGGTCCGGCGGGGTCTCCAGGGCCCCGAGGATCGCCCGCATGGGTTCCGGCGAGTGGGTGTGCCACAGCGACGCACCCCGCTCGAACACGGCCACGTCCGCGAACTGCACGACGTAGCCCTCGTCGGCGGTGAGCCCGCCCGGGATCCGTACGATGTCGCACCCCGCCGCGCGCAGCGCCGCAGCCGTCCGGCTGTGGACGTCCAGGAGCGCGCCCGGGTGACCGGTCGCGAACAGCACCCGCTCCCGCCCCGCCGCGGCCTTGCGCAGCCGCGCCGCCATCCGGTCGAGGCCGTCCACCGTGAGCTCGGGGTCGATGGTGTCCTGGCCGGTGCGGTGCTCCGGGTCGTCCACGACGCCGCACCGCTCGGCCATGACGGCGAGCACGTCCTGCTCGTCGGCCCAGCGGTCGCCCAGCTCCAGGCCCAGCCAGTAGTGGCGGTCGCCGTTGGCGAGCCTGCGGTAGTGGGAGAGGTTGTTGTCGCGGGGCGTGGCGACGTCACCGGCGATCCGGGTGCGGACTAGGTGGTCGACAAGGGCGGCACGGCTGGGTATCGGCATGCCGCCCATTCTGCCCCGCCCGCGCCGCACACGGCCGGTCCGTCCCGAGCCGCGGACGGGCCGCCCGGGGCGGCGGAACGGGCTCAGCGCCCGTCCTCGGAGGCGAAGGGACCGTCCCCGGCGGCGACGTGTCCGTCCAGGGAGGCGAAGGCGCCGTGGGCCAGGCGGCGGAGGAGTGCCTCGGTGGCGGCGCGGCCCGGCAGCCCGGTGCCGTACGAGCCGAGGTGCGGGGTGGAGTTGAGCAGCCCGAACACCGCGTGCACCGCCCCGCGCACCTCCGCCACGGGCACCGGCGGATGGAGCTCGCGCACGACACCGACCCACAGCTCGACGTACTGCCGCTGCAGCTGGCGTACCAGCTTGCGGTCGCTGTCGCGCAGCCGGTCGAGCTCGCGGTCGTGCAGGGTGATCAGCGCCCGGTCGTCGAGGGCGAAGTCGATGTGCCCGTCGATGAGCGAGCCAAGGAGCCGCTCGGGGTCGCCGTCCGCCTCGGCGACCCGCTTGCGGCCACCGTCGTAAAGGCGCCCGCTGATGCCGACGAGCAGCTCGGCCAGCATCGCGTCCTTGCCGGCGAAGTGGCGGTACAGGCCGGGGCCGCTGATGCCGACGGCGGCCCCTATCTCGTCGACGCCGACGCCGTGGAAGCCGCGCTCGGCGAAGAGCCGGGCGGCCTCGCGCAGGATCTGCTCGCGGCGGGTCGGGGCGTCGGTTCGGGTGCTCATGGGAAGTCATTCTAGACAATGGGGTTAGCGCTCGTTAACCTGAACGCAATGAGTTAACGGCCATTAACATCCGTTGACATCGCCGCGTACGGGCAAGGGGGCTCGACACGATGCAGCAGGCACCGGTCCTGGGGAGTGCTGGGGGTCCCCCCTGGACGGAGTCCTTGGGGGACGATCCCGCCTCCGAGGCCTGGCGGGCCAACGAGGCGGCACACCACGCGCTCGGCGAGGAGCTGCGGGCGAAGCTCGCCGCGGCCCGGCTCGGCGGAGGCGAGCGGTCCCGCGCCCGGCATGTGGCGCGCGGCAAGCTGCTGCCGAGGGACCGCGTGGACACGCTCCTCGACCCCGGCTCGCCCTTCCTTGAGCTCGCCCCGCTGGCCGCCGACGGTCTGTACGGCGGGCAGGCGCCGGCCGCGGGCGTGATCGCCGGGATCGGGCGGGTGAGCGGCCGCGAGTGCGTGATCGTCGCCAATGACGCCACGGTCAAGGGCGGCACGTACTACCCGATGACGGTGAAGAAGCACCTGCGCGCGCAGGAGGTGGCGCTCGAAAACCGCCTCCCCTGTCTCTACCTCGTCGACTCGGGCGGCGCGTTCCTGCCGATGCAGGACGAGGTCTTCCCCGACCGCGAGCACTTCGGGCGGATCTTCTACAACCAGGCCCGGATGTCCGGCGCCGGTATCCCGCAGATCGCGGCCGTGCTCGGCTCGTGCACGGCGGGCGGCGCGTATGTGCCCGCGATGAGCGACGAGGCCGTGATCGTCCGCAACCAGGGCACGATCTTCCTGGGTGGTCCCCCGCTGGTGAAGGCGGCGACCGGCGAGGTCGTCACGGCCGAGGAACTCGGCGGCGGCGAGGTCCACTCGCGGGTCTCCGGCGTCACCGACCATCTGGCCGAGGACGACGCGCACGCGCTCAGGATCGTCCGCAACATCGTGGCCACCCTGCCCGAGCGCGGTCCGCTGCCCTGGTCGGTCGAGCCGGCCGAGGAGCCGAAGGCCGACCCGTTCGGGCTGTACGGGGCCGTGCCGGTCGACTCGCGCACGCCCTATGACGTACGGGAGGTGATCGCCCGGGTCGTCGACGGATCGCGCTTCCAGGAGTTCAAGGCCGAGTTCGGCCAGACGCTGGTCACCGGCTTCGCACGGATCCACGGCCACCCGGTCGGCATCGTCGCCAACAACGGCATCCTGTTCTCCGAATCCGCCCAGAAGGGCGCCCACTTCATCGAGCTGTGCGACCAGCGCGGCATCCCGCTGGTGTTCCTCCAGAACATCTCGGGCTTCATGGTGGGCCGCGACTACGAGGCGGGCGGCATCGCCAAGCACGGCGCGAAGATGGTGACGGCCGTCGCCTGCACGCGGGTGCCGAAGCTGACCGTCGTCGTCGGCGGTTCGTACGGCGCGGGCAACTACTCGATGTGCGGCCGCGCCTACAGCCCCCGCTTCCTGTGGATGTGGCCCAACGCCAAGATCTCGGTGATGGGCGGCGAGCAGGCCGCGTCCGTCCTCGCGACCGTCAAGCGCGACCAGCTGGGCGACGACTGGAGCGCCGAGGACGAGGAGGCCTTCAAGGCCCCCATCCGCGAGCAGTACGAGACGCAGGGCAACGCCTACTACGCGACGGCGCGGCTCTGGGACGACGGTGTGATCGACCCGGTCGACACCCGTCAGGTCCTCGGCCTCGCCCTGACGGCCTGCGCCAACGCGCCGCTCGCCGACCCCGCCTTCGGCGTCTTCCGGATGTGACCGACGTGACGGCTGAGACATCTGCGACGGCACCCACGTCGACTTCCACCTCGACTTCCCTGGTGAGGGCTCCCATGTTCACGACAGTGCTCGTCGCCAACCGGGGCGAGATCGCGGTCCGCGTCATCCGCACCCTGCGGCAGCTCGGCATCCGCTCGGTCGCCGTCTTCAGCGACGCGGACGCCGAGGCGCGCCACGTCCGGGAGGCGGACACGGCCGTGCGCATCGGCCCGGCGGCGGCCACCGAGAGCTATCTGCGCCCCGAGCGGCTCATCGAGGCGGCGCTGCGCACCGGCGCCCAGGCCGTCCACCCGGGCTACGGCTTCCTTGCGGAGAACGCGGGGTTCGCCCAGGCCTGCGCCGACGCGGGCCTGGTCTTCATCGGGCCGCCCGCCGGTGCGATCTCCCTGATGGGCGACAAGATCCGCGCCAAGGAGACCGTGCAGAAGGCCGGGGTCCCGGTCGTGCCCGGCTCCTCGGGCAGCGGCCTCACCGATGCCCAACTGGCCGACGCGGCACGGGAGATCGGCATGCCCGTGCTTCTGAAGCCGAGCGCGGGCGGCGGCGGCAAGGGCATGCGCCTGGTCCGCGACGAGGCGCTGCTCGGCGACGAGATCGCGGCGGCCCGCCGTGAGGCCCGCGCCTCCTTCGGCGACGACACGCTGCTCGTCGAGCGGTGGATCGACCGGCCCCGCCACATCGAGATCCAGGTCCTCGCCGACAACCACGGCCATGTGATCCACCTCGGCGAGCGCGAGTGCTCGCTCCAGCGCCGCCACCAGAAGATCATCGAGGAGGCGCCCAGCGTCCTGCTCGACGAGGCGACACGCGCCGCGATGGGCGAGGCGGCCGTGCAGGCGGCCCGCTCGTGCGGCTACTCGGGCGCGGGCACGGTGGAGTTCATCGTGCCGGGCAGCGACCCGTCCTCGTACTACTTCATGGAGATGAACACCCGCCTCCAGGTCGAGCACCCGGTGACGGAGCTGATCACGGGTGTCGACCTCGTGGAGTGGCAGCTGCGCGTCGCAGCGGGCGAGCAACTCCCGTACGAGCAGAAGGACATCACCCTCACCGGCCACGCCATCGAGGCCCGCCTGTGCGCCGAAGACCCCTCGCGCGGCTTCCTGCCGTCGGGCGGTACGGTCCTGGCGCTGCGCGAACCGCAGGGCGACGGAGTGCGCACGGACTCGGGTCTGAGCGAGGGCACCGAGGTCGGCAGCCTCTACGATCCGATGCTGTCCAAGGTCATCGCGTACGGGCCCGACCGGGCGACCGCGCTGCGCAAACTGCGGGCCGCGCTCGCCGGCACAGTGACGCTCGGCGTGCCCACCAACGCCGGGTTCCTGCGCCGCCTTCTGGCCCATCCGGCCGTGGTGGCAGGCGAGTTGGACACCGGCCTCGTCGAGCGTGAGGCGGACGGCCTCGTCCCCGACGGCGTACCCGACGAGGTGTACGCGGCCGCGGCGGCGGTCCGGCTCGACGCGCTGAAGCCCGCTGCGGCCGACGGCTGGACCGACCCGTTCTCGGTGCCGAGCGGCTGGCGCATAGGGGGTGAGCCCAAGGCTCTGGCCTTCCCGCTGCGCGTGACGGGACTCGAACCCGTCACTCACGCCGCGCCCACCACGGCGATGGTCACCGCCGACCGGGTCACCGTCGAACTCGACGGCGTCACCCACACCTTCCACCGCGCCGGCGCCTGGCTGGGCCGCGACGGCGACAGCTGGCACGTCGCCGACCACGACGCCGTCGAGGCCGCCCTGTCCGGCCGCAGCCACGGCGGGGCCGACACCCTGGCCGCGCCCATGCCGGGCACGGTCACCGTCGTCAAGGTGGCGGTCGGCGACGAAGTGGACGCCGGGCAGAGCCTGTTGGTGGTGGAGGCGATGAAGATGGAGCACGTGATCTCGGCGCCGCACGCGGGCACGGTCACCGAGCTCGACGTCGTGCCCGGCTCGACCGTGGCCATGGACCAGGTCCTGGCCGTCGTCACCCCGGCCGAGGCCGCAGCCACCGAGGAGACCTCATGACCGAGCTGCCGATGGCCGTCCCGGCGCCCGGACTGCCGGCCCGGGTCCGCATCCACGAGGTGGGCGCGCGCGACGGGCTGCAGAACGAGAAGGCGGTCGTGCCGACCGAGGTCAAGGCCGAATTCGTGCACCGCCTTGCCGCGGCCGGCCTGACCACCATCGAGGCGACGAGCTTCGTGCACCCCAAGTGGGTGCCCCAACTCGCCGACGCCGAGGCCCTGTTCCCGATGCTGGGTGACCTCGAAGGCGTGGCGCTGCCCGTCCTCGTGCCCAACGAGCGGGGTCTGGACCGGGCGCTCGCGCTCGGCGCCGACCGCATCGCGGTGTTCGCCAGCGCCACCGAGTCGTTCGCCAAGGCCAACCTGAACCGCACGGTCGACGAGTCGCTCGCGATGTTCGAGCCGGTCGTGACCCGCGCCAAGGCCGCGGGCGCGCACGTGCGCGGCTACCTGTCGATGTGCTTCGGCGACCCGTGGGAAGGCGCGGTGCCCCTGGCGCAGGTGGTGCGCGTCGCCAAGTCCCTCATGGACCTGGGCTGCGACGAGCTGAGCCTCGGCGACACCATCGGCGTCGCCACGCCCGGCCAGGTGCGGGCCCTGCTGTCGCTGCTGAACGAGCAGGGCGTGCCCACCCCCGCCATCGGGGTGCACTTCCACGACACCTACGGCCAGGCGCTCGCCAACACGCTCGCCGCCCTCCAGCACGGAGTGAGCACCGTGGACGCGTCGGCGGGCGGCCTCGGCGGCTGCCCGTACGCCAAGTCCGCGACCGGAAACCTCGCCACCGAAGACCTCGTGTGGATGCTCCAGGGCCTCGGTATCGACACCGGGGTCGACCTCGGCCTGCTCACCGCCACCAGCGTGTGGATGGCCGGACAGCTGGGCCGACCCAGCCCCTCCCGCACCGTACGTGCCCTCTCCCACCAGGAGTCGTAGCCATGCCCCTCGACCACCGTCTCACCCCCGAGCACGAGGAACTCCGCCGTACCGTCGAGGAGTTCGCCCACGACGTCGTCGCCCCGAAGATCGGCGACTTCTACGAGCGCCACGAGTTCCCGTACGAGATCGTCCGCGAGATGGGCCGCATGGGCCTGTTCGGGCTGCCGTTCCCCGAGGAGTACGGCGGCATGGGCGGCGACTACCTGGCGCTCGGCATCGCCCTGGAGGAGCTGGCCCGCGTCGACTCCTCGGTCGCCATCACCCTGGAGGCGGGCGTCTCGCTCGGCGCGATGCCCATCTTCCGGTTCGGCACCGAGGAGCAGAAGCGGGAGTGGCTGCCGAAGCTGTGCTCGGGCGAGGTGCTCGGCGCGTTCGGCCTGACCGAGCCGGACTGCGGCTCGGACGCGGGCGGCACACGGACCACCGCGGTACGCGACGGCGACGAGTGGGTCATCAACGGCTCGAAGTGCTTCATCACCAACTCCGGTACGGACATCACGGGCCTGGTCACCGTCACCGCGGTCACCGGCCGCAAGGACGACGGGCGTCCGCTGATCTCCTCGATCATCGTGCCGTCCGGCACGCCGGGCTTCACCGTCGCGGCGCCGTACTCGAAGGTCGGCTGGAACGCGTCGGACACGCGGGAGCTGTCCTTCTCCGACGTGCGCGTCCCGGTGGCCAACCTGCTCGGCGCGGAGGGCCGCGGGTACGCCCAGTTCCTGCGCATCCTCGACGAGGGCCGCATCGCGATCTCGGCGCTGGCCACTGGGCTGGCGCAGGGGTGTGTGGACGAGTCGGTGAAGTACGCGAAGGAGCGGCACGCGTTCGGGCGGCCGATCGGCGAGAACCAGGCGATCCAGTTCAAGATCGCCGACATGGAGCTGCGGGCGCACATGGCGCGGGTCGGCTGGCGCGACGCGGCGTCCCGGCTGGTGCACGGCGAGCCGTTCAAGAAGGAGGCGGCGCTCGCGAAGCTGTACTCCTCGACGGTGGCGGTCGACAACGCACGTGAGGGTACGCAGATCTTCGGCGGCTACGGCTTCATGAACGAGTATCCGGTGGCGCGTATGTGGCGGGACTCCAAGATCCTGGAGATCGGGGAGGGTACGAGCGAGGTGCAGCGGATGCTGATCGCCCGCGAGCTGGGGCTGCCGGCCTGACGTTTGCGCGTGTTGCTCACGCTTCCGGGGGTTCCGGGCCCCTGGACCCCGGGTCGGTCCTGGACCCCGGGTCCTGGGTTCCTGGACCCCGGGTCCTGGGTTCCTGGACCCCGGGCCCTGGGCCTCGGGTCCCTCGATGGAGTGGTGCCGCTCGCGTCGGCGTCGCCGTGGGGGGCCGGGGCCCGCACCCTGTCAGGGTGAACCCCCCGACCTGCCCCAGTTGTGCGAGCCGTCCACCGCTGTGGAAGGACACCTCGACGACGGCGCCGGGTGCGGCGGACCGCTGGCACTGGCACTGCGGGCTGTGCCTGCGCACCTACGAGCCGAGCGCCTCGCACAAGGTCCGCTTCACCTACGCCCCGCTGCGCCGGCAGGTACCGCTGCTGGGGTAACCGGCCACCAGGCCCGTGCCGGGTGCCCTACCAGAGGCGCGGGGCTGTGCCCTTTTGCGCGGCTCCGCCGCGGGGGACGCGGGTGGGCCTGCGGCGCCGGGTGCCCTACTTAGGGGCGCGGGGCTGTGCCCTTTTCGCGGCTCCGCCGCGGTGGGCGCGGGTGGCCATGCGGCGCCGGGTGCCCTACTGGGGGGCGCGGGGAACTGCGCGAGACGCGGGCACGGTCCGCAGCCGAAAGCGGGGTTGCCGGGGCTCCGCCCCAGGTCGGGCTGAGGATGCGCATAGCGCCCGGCACCGAGCAGCCCAGGGGCGCCGGGAACTGCGCGACCAGCCACGCACGACGCGAAACCGGGCCACTGTCCTGGGCTGAGGGTGTCCAGTGCCGGGCGGCACCAAGTAGTCAGGGCGCGAGAAGCGGCACGGTCCGCAGCCGAACCCCCGGGCCGGGCCACCGCGTTGAACGGTTCCCGCAAGGGCAAATCATTCGACACGCCCCGACCCCGCCCCGCACAGTCGGTCCATGGAACTGCCCTCGGCCTGGTGGCCCCTCTACGCCCTGCGCATCCGCACGCCCCGCCTCGAACTGCGCCTGCCCGACCTGGCGTTGCTCGCCGAACTCGCGAGGGTGGCGGCGGGTGGGGTGCATGCGCCGGGTCGGATGCCGTTCACCGTGCCGTGGAGCGACGGGACTCCCGCCGAGCGCGGCCGGGCGGCGTGGCAGCACGTGCTCGGCACCATCGCGACCTGGTCGCCGGACGACTGGACGCTGAGCCTCGCCGTGCTGCACGAGGGGGCCGTGGTCGGCCGGCAGGACGTGCTGGCGACGCGTTTCGGGGTGACCCGGGAGGTGGAGACGGGCTCCTGGCTCGGCACCGCCCACCAGGGACGCGGCATCGGCACCGAGATGCGGGCCGCTGCCCTGCACTTGGCGTTCGCCGGGCTCGGCGCGCGGGCCGCCGTCTCGGCCGCGATGACCGACAACCCTCGCTCGCTCGGCGTCTCGCGCCGGCTCGGTTACCGGGACGACGGGCTGGCCACCGCCGTCGTGCGAGACCGGCCCGTCACGCTTCAGCGGCTGCGCCTTGAGCACGCCGAGTGGGAGCGGCTTCGTACGGTGGACGTCCGGATCGAGGGGCTCGACGCGTGTCGGGCGGAGTTCGGGACGCAGGGCGCACCGGACGGGGACCAAGTGGTAGAGCCTCGGAGTCCTTCGGGGGTTGACGCAGTGGCGGGGCGTTGTGTCGGAGGGTTGGTCAGACGTCGAGGCGGTGGTGTAACGCTCGCAGGCTCAGTCGGGGGCGTCGTTGGGGGTGTCGGCGTAGGTGCCGTCGCGGGGGCGGAGTCCTCCGTACTTGTCTCACGAGGTAGAGGCGGCGCCCCGCCGGGACGTGCGACATGCCCCGGAGCTCACTGAGCCGAGGGTCGGGCGACTGCGCCACTGGCGGCGGTTCGCGTGGCCGCAGTATGCCCTCGCTCCGTACGCCAGGGATTGTTCTTGAATGGTCGCTCATGTATGTTTGCCTCATGCCCAGACCTCGAGAGTTCGAGCCCGACACCGTCCTGAACGTGGCCATGCTGCGGTTCTGGGAGCGCGGGTACCGGGCGACGTCCATCGAGGATCTGGTGAAGGCGACCGGGGTGAAGCCCGGCAGCCTATACAGCGCCTTCCCCGGCGGTAAGCATGCACTGTTCCTGAAGTCGTTGGAGCGTTACTCCAGGCTGGTCGTGCCCGAGAAGCTGGGCGAGTTGGAGGCTTCGGGCGCGTCGGTGGCTGAGATCCGCGGCTACTTCGACGGGCTGGTGCGCGACCTGCTCAGCCCCGAGGGCCGGCAAGGCTGCCTGCTCGTCAACACGGCGATCGAGAAGGCCGCCGAGGACGACGAGGCGGCGGCCGTCGTACGCGGCCACCTGGCCCGGCTCGAACGGTGCATGACCCACGCTCTGGCGAACGCGGCTCGCAGGGGTCAGGTGCGCGCCTCGCTGGACTGCGCCGGCAGCGCCAAGCTGCTGGTCGCGACATGCCAGGGGCTGATGGTCGTCGGGAAGGCGAATCCCGACGAGACGCTCCTGCGGGCGATCGTCGACAACGCCTTCACTGCTCTCGCCTGACGGCCGGCCACACGGGCCACCGTACGCGGTGGCTCTTTTTTCGCACCAATAGTTGAATGTGCGCTCAAGAATGGAGTCACGACATGAAGGCCATCGTCATTTCCGCCTACGGCGGCCCCGAGGTGCTCACCCTCACCGAACTGCCCGACCCGGTGCCCACCGACGGCGAAGTGCTGGTCCGGGTCAAGGCGTTCGGCCTCAACCACGCCGAGGCGTACATGCGCGGCGGAGCCTGGGGAGAGGTGGCGGCCGTCCCCGGGATCGAGTGCGCCGGAGAGGTCGAGGCCGACCCATCCGGTGAACTCCCCGTCGGAACCAGGGTGGTGGCGATCCTCGGCGGCATGGGCCGGACCCGCAACGGCAGCTATGCGGAACTGGTAACCGTGCCGGCGACCAACGTGGTGGCCGTGCACTCGCCGCTGGACTGGGCCGATCTGGCCGCGGTTCCCGAGGTGTACGCGACGGCGTGGAGTGGCCTGTTCGGCAATCTGGACCTGCGACCGGGCGAGACGGTCGTGGTGCGGGGAGCGACCTCCTCGCTCGGCCAGGCCGCCGTCAACCTCGCGGTCGACCACGGCGCGACCGTGCTCGCCACGACCCGGAACCTCGCGCACGTACCGCTGCTGAAGGAGCTCGGGGCCGGCGACGTGCTCATCGACGACGGCGCGCTCGCCGCCCAGGTCGGGAAGCGGGAGGTCGGCGTCGACGCGGTGTTCGACGTGGTCGGCAACAGCGTCCTACGCGACTCGCTGGCCCTGGTCCGACCCCGTGGCCGGGTGTGCCAGCTCGGCTTCCTGGGCGGCTTCGACCCGGTGCGGGACTTCGATCCGATCACCGATCTCCCCAGCGGGGTCCGGCTCAGCTTCTTCGGCAGCGCCTTCGTCCTGGGCACCCCCGCATTCCCGCTCACCGACGTGCCGTTGGACGAGATCTACGCCAAAGTCACAGCCAGTACCCTCCGGGCCCGTCCCACCCGGGTCTTCCGGTTCGACGAGATCGTCGAAGCCCACCGGGCCATGGAGGCCGGAGAAGCCCTCGGCAAGATGGTCGTCACCCTCGACTGAACCCCCAGCCCCTCCGTCAGCCGCCAAGGGGGCCTGCCGCGCCCAAGGAAATCGGCCGGGTACTCCCCGCGCTGCGACAACGGGTCTGCACCCGGACACGGTTCGTGCCTGGCGAGGCCGGTTCGCCGCTGGCGGGCTGCCGACAAGAAGAATCCTCCGTCGCGCGGGCAGCTTGATCAACCCCCGAAGGACTTACGGAGCCGACCACTAAGTGCCCGAGTCGGGCTGCTTGTTCCGTGGGGGGCCGGGCCATCAGTAAAGCTAAGGGTAGGCTTACCTTCGCATCCAGCCGGCGGCAGCCCCCGGCCCGTACGTACGAAAGCGGACACGTCATGCCCCACGCCCGAGCATCCCTGCCCACCCGTCGCGGCCTCCTGGCCATGGGCGGCGCGATCGGCATCGGTGCCGCGCTGACCGCCTGCGGTGGGGGCGACAAGAAGAGCGGATCGGCGGACGGCACCAAGGCCGGCGCCTCCGGGCCCTGGTCGTTCACGGACGACCGCGGCCAGACCGCGAAGACCAAGACGCAGCCGAAGAACATCGTCGCCTTCACCGGCACGGCCGCCGCCCTCTTCGACTACGGCATCGAGGTCAAGGGCGTCTTCGGGCCGACCAAAACCAAGGACGGCAAGCCCGATGTGCAGGCCGGCGGCCTCGACATCGACAAGGTCGAGATCATCGGCAATGTGTACGGCGAGTTCAGCGTCGAGAAGTACGCGGCCCTCCAGCCCGACGTGCTGATCACGGACATGTGGCAGAAGGACGTCCTCTGGTACGTGCCGGACAACAGCAAGGACAAGATCCTCAAGCTGGCGCCGAGCGTCGCCCTGTGGGCTGCCGACGAGAGCATGCCCGCCGCCCTCCAGCGCCGCGCGGACCTCGCCAAGTCCCTCGGCGCGGACCTGAACGCGAAGAAGTTCACCGACGCCAAGGCCGCCTTCGAGAAGGCCTCCGCGCGGCTGCGCGCCGCCACCAAGGCCAACCCGGACATCAAGGTGCTGCTCGGCTCCGCGAGCCCCGACCTCTTCTACGTCTCCGAGGCCAAGCGCAGCTGCGACACCCGCTACTTCCAGGAGCTCGGCGTCCGGTTCGTCACCCCGAAGACCGACTCGCAGGGCTTCTTCGAGTCGCTCAGCTGGGAGAACGTCGGCAAGTACCCGGCCGACCTGATCCTCATGGACAACCGAACCGGCACCCTCCAGCCCGCCGACCTCGGCTCCAAGCCGACCTGGGCGCGGCTGCCCGCCGTCAAGGCCCAGCAGGTCATGCCGCGCCTGACCGAGCCGATCTACTCCTACGCGCGTGTCGCCCCCATCGTCGACGCACTCGCCCAGGCCATCGAGAAGGCCAAGAAGGTCGCATGACCCGGCCCGGATCCTCCTGACATGGCGGTGCCGGGGCCCCTTCCTGCGGGCCCCGGCACCGTGATCCAGCCCCGAGGTCACACCCAGGGCACCAGCGGTGAGCGGTAGTAGGTGATGCCGAGCGCCGACATCCTGGGGCCCTGCTGCGCCAGCCGGGCCTTGTACGCCGTCCAGTCATGCGTGGACGCCGGTGACCAGCCGAGTTCGGCGATTCCCTGGAGCCTTGGGAACGCCATGTATTCGATCTGCGCGCTGGTGCTGAGCGTCTCCGACCAGATCGGCGCCTCCACACCGAGCACCGCGCGAGCGGGCACCCCCTTCACGAAGGTGTCCGGGTCCCAGGAGTACGACTTGTCGACCTCGACGTAGCCGGCCCAGTTGGTGCCGAGCGTGGTCTTCGCGTCGTACTTCATGTCGAGGTAGGCACGGTTGGCCGGCGACATGATCAACTTGGTGCCGGCCTGCGCCGCCGCGGCGACGTTCGCCTCGTCGCCCGTGGTGCCCCAGTACTGGGCGACGGTGCCCGGGATCGGGGTGGCGTCGACGATCTGGTGCCAGGCCATCACGGTCTTGCCGTACTTGTGCACGACGGGCTGGGCCCGGGTCATGAAGGTGTCGTAGTCCTCCTTCGAGGTGGACTGCGCCTCGTCGCCGCCGATGTGGAGGTAGCGCCCCGGCGTCATGGCGGCGACCTCGCGCACCACGTCGTCGAAGAAGGCGTACGTCACTTCCTTGGGCACGCACAGCGAGCTGAAGCCGACGTGGGTGCCGGTGTAGAGCGGGGGCGCGACGCCGTTGCAGTTGAGCTCGGCGTAGGAGGCGAGCGCCGCATTGCTGTGTCCCGGGGTGTCGATCTCGGGCACGACCTCCATGTAGCGCGAGGCGGCGTGGTCGAGGATCGCCTGGTAGTCGGCCTTGGTGTAAAAGCCGCCCTTGCCGCCGCCCACCTGGGTCTGGCCGCCGTAGGTGGCGAGCCGGGGCCAGGAGTCGATGGCGATGCGCCAGCCCTGGTCGTCGCTGAGGTGCAGATGCAGCTCATTGATCTTGTAGAGGGCGAGCTGGTCGATGTAACGCTCGACCTGGGCGACGGTGAAGAAGTGCCGCGAGACGTCGATCATCGCGCCGCGGTAGGCGTAGCGGGGCGCGTCCGTGATCGTGCCGCCCGCGATCTTCCAGGGGCCGGCCTGCTTCGTCTTCTTCTCCACGTTGGCGGGGAGCAGCTGCCGCAGGGTCTGTACGCCGTGGAAGAGGCCTGCCGGGGTGTTGGCGGCGACGGTGACGGAGCCCTTGGCCGAGGTGAGCCGGTACCCCTCGTCGCCGAGGCCCTCGTCATCGGCGCCGAGCAGCAGGCGGATTCCGTCGCCGCCCGTGGCGCCGGTGATGGGCAGGGCGTACCCGGTGGAGGGGCGCAGGACGGCCGCCAGATAGGCGCCGATCCGCTGTACCTCGGGCTCGCCCGGGGTGACTCTGATCCGGGTGGCGGAGCCGATGGTGTAGGGGGAGCCGCCCGGCGAAACGTCGGCGGGGACGGGCACGATCTGGCCGAGCGGGCGGGGTCCGTCAGCCGCGGCGGGCGCCGCCGACGTTCCGATGCTGGTAAGCCCGGCGGCCGCCACCAGGACCAGGGAGCCGAAGAGCCGGGCGAATGTCCTGCGCTGTCTCTGTCTCACAAGCGGTTCCCTTCCAAGGGCGCACGCAGCTGTGGGGGCCGAGCAACCGAACACTTCCATGGGACCCGGCATCCCCGTCCGGGGTCAAGGTGCGGACCGGCCGGTGGGCAGGGCGGGTCGCACGGCAGACGTCCGTACGTCGATCATCGCCATATCGTGCGGTAGAAGAATCCTGTCATGGCGGAAATCATCCAGACGGATGGCATGTGGGCCTTCGACGGCTCCACGCTGCGGATCGTACCGGGCAGTAAGGACGTACGGCCCGGCTCTCCCGGCTCCTAGGATCCCCGCGCACCGGCTGCGAGACGGACGTCCCCGGCTTCGAGGCCCCGCAGGCCCATCTGGATCGGTCTGGTCCAGACCTTGCACATGATCATGCGAATCCTGCCCGAAAGCGGGCAGGATTCTTGCGTACGGCTCCGATAGCCCGCAATATCGACGGGTGCTCGAACGCCGCAGCCCGTCGTCCCACGACGACCTCGTAGATCATCTGGTGCGCAGCACCGCGCTTCCGCGCGGTGAGGCGGCCCGGGTGGTGCTCGATGTGCTGGCGTACTTCGACGAGACGTGCGAGGAATTCGTCCGCCGGCGCCACCGTGAACTGCAATCCGGTGGCGCGGTCAACGCGGAGATCTTCGAACGGATCGCGGCCGAGCTGCCGCACCGCGCCGTGGCGCCACCGGAGCTCTCGCTCCGGCAGCTGCGCCGCATCGTCTACGGCTGAAGTACGGCTGAGGCGCGGCTGAGGCGGGGCCGGGCACACAGGAACGTTGTACGTCGATGGAGGGGCAGAGACTCTATGTGCGGAATCGTCGGTTATATCGGTAAGCGTGATGTGGCACCGCTGCTGCTGGAAGGCCTGGCGCGGCTGGAGTACCGGGGTTACGACTCCGCGGGCATGGTCGTCAACACCCCCAAGTCCGGGGCGCTGAAGATGGTCAAGGCCAAGGGCCGCGTCCGCGACCTGGAGGCCCGCGTCCCCAAGCGTTTCGCCGGCACCACGGGCATCGCCCACACCCGCTGGGCCACCCACGGCGCCCCCTCCGACGTGAACTCGCACCCGCACCTCGACCCCGAGAACAAGGTCGCCGTCGTCCACAACGGCATCGTGGACAACGCCGCCGACCTGCGCGCCAAGCTGGAGGCCGAGGGCGTCGTCTTCGCGTCCGAGACCGACACCGAGGTCATCACCCACCTCATCGCCCGCTCCCCCGCCGACTCCCTGGAGGAGAAGGTCCGCGAGGCGCTCAAGGTCATCGAGGGCACCTACGGCATCGCCGTGATGCACGCCGACTTCGCCGACCGCATCGTGGTCGCCCGCAACGGCTCCCCGGTCATCCTCGGCATTGGCGAGAAGGAGATGCTCGTCGCCTCCGACGTGGCCGCCCTGATCGCCCACACCCGCCAGGTCGTCACCCTCAACGACGGCGAGATGGCGACCCTGAAGGCCGACGACTTCCGGACGTACACGACGTCGGGCACGCTCACCAACGCCACCCCCGAGACCGTCGAGTGGGAGGCCGCCTCCTTCGACATGGGCGGCCACGACACGTACATGCACAAGGAGATGAGCGAGCAGGCCGAGGCCGTCGACCGTGTCCTGCGCGGCCGTATCGACGACCGGTTCTCGACCGTTCACCTCGGCGGCCTGAACCTGGACGCCCGCGAGGCCCGCGGTGTGCGCCGCATCAAGATCCTCGGCTGTGGCACCTCGTACCACGCGGGCATGATCGGCGCCGGCCTCATCGAGGAGCTGGCCCGCATCCCCGCGGACGCCGAGCCGGCCTCCGAGTTCCGCTACCGCAACCCGGTCGTGGACCCCGACACCCTGTACATCGCGGTCTCCCAGTCCGGTGAGACGTACGACGTGCTCGCGGCGGTGCAGGAGCTCAAGCGCAAGGGCGCCCGCGTCCTCGGCGTCGTGAACGTGGTCGGCTCGGCGATCGCCCGCGAGGCGGACGGCGGCACCTACGTGCACGCCGGCCCCGAGGTCTGTGTCGTCTCCACCAAGTGCTTCACCAACACGGTCGTCGCCTTCGCGCTGCTCGCCCTGCACCTCGGCCGCATCCGCGACCTGTCGGTCGCCGACGGCAAGCGGATCATCGAGGGCCTGCGCAAGCTGCCCGGCCAGATCGAGGAGATCCTGGCCATGGAGCCGGAGATCGAGAAGCTGGCCCAGGAGTACGCGGGCGCCCAGTCGATGATGTTCATCGGGCGTGTGCGCGGCTACCCGGTCGCCCTGGAGGCCTCCCTGAAGCTCAAGGAGATCTCCTACATCCACGCCGAGGCCTACCCCGCCTCCGAGCTGAAGCACGGTCCGCTCGCGCTGATCGAGCCGGCGCTCCCGACGGTCGCGATCGTCCCGGACGACGACCTCCTGGAGAAGAACCGCGCCGCCCTTGAGGAGATCAAGGCCCGCAGCGGCCGCATCCTCGCGGTCGCGCACCAGAACCAGGAGAAGGCCGACCACACCATCGTCGTGCCGAAGAACGAGGACGAGCTCGACCCGATCCTCATGGGCATCCCGCTCCAACTCTTCGCGTACCACACGGCGTTGGCGATGGGCCGCGACATCGACAAGCCGCGCAACCTGGCGAAGTCCGTCACGGTCGAATAGTCCGCACCGACCGGCAGCGCGTACGGCATCACGTACGGCAGCGCGTACGGAAAAGGGCGGCCCCTGCCTCGCGGCGGGGGCCGCCCTCGTGCGTGCCCGTGCTGCCCACGCACCGGCACGCGGCTGCCGGTCAGCCGGTGGCCGTCACCCCCCGGCCGGCGGCGCGTCGCGGCATGGCGGTCGGCCACTTGGCGAGCGCGGCCGTCGCCCCATACCAGGCCACGGCGCCCGCGACCGCGGCGACCCAGCCGGCCACCTTGCCGAGCGAGGTGCTCCCGGCGAACTGGCCGATCGCCAGCAGCACCAGGGCAAGGAAGAGCAGTCCGTACGTGCCCTGCCGGAAGATCCCGGCGCCCGTCGAGCCCGCGGCGAGGCTCAGCGCGAGCAGCGCGAACAGGACGAGGAAGAGGCCGGCCGCGTTGGCCGAGAGCTTGGTGTCCGCCCCGGCCGCCCAGGTGAACCAGAAGGCACCGAGGCCGGCGAAGGCTGTGCCGGTGAACGCGTCCTGGTCGCGGAAGGCGAGGACGCCGAGGACGAACAGGCCGATGCCGCCGACGTAGGTGGCGATGGAGACCGAGTCGGCCACCGTCACGCCGTGGACGACGCGGGTGTTGCCTATGCCGAAGGCCAGCAGGGTGAGGCCGAGTGCGAGGTGGCCGAGGGTGGAGGTGGTGCTTCCCGCGGGAACTTCATTGTCCACGGCGGGCTCCCTTCAGACGCGCTTTTGTGCTGCTTCCCAGCGCCCCTTATTTACCCTTCACAAGCACACAATCCACCCCTACGCATGGGTAGATTCAGCCACGGAGCACGGGAGTTGACGTCACGTCAGCCCAACCGGGTGCTGGCCTCGGCCGAATCCGGTTCCGTGCTCGGCCAAACCTGAGGCCGGGCTCGGCCAAACCTCATGCCGGTTTCGGCCCGCCCGCCGCGCGGTTTCGGCCCGCCCGCCGCGCGGTTACGGCCCGCCCGCCGCGCGGTTACGGCCCGCCCGCCGCGCGGTTACGGCCCGCCCGCCGCGCGGTTACGGGATGACGACGACGGGGCGCTGCGCCCGGCGCGCGAGGCGGCCCGCGACCGAGCCGAAGATCCGGCCGACCAGGCCGTGCGTGGAGCCGACGACGATCGCGTCCGCCGCGTACTCGCGCCCGACTTCTTCCAGTTCGTGGCAGATGTCGCCACCGCGCTCGACGAGGATCCAGGGGACCTCGGCGAGGTAGTCGGCGCAGGCGAGTTCGAGGCCGAGTACCTCGGTGCGGTGGTCCGGCACGTCCACGAAGACCGGCGGCTCGCAGCCCGCCCACACCGTGGTGGGCAGCCGGTTGGCGACGTGCACGATGATCAGCCCGGAGCCGGAGCGCTTGGCCATGCCGATGGCGTAGGCGAGGGCCCGCTCACTGGAGGTCGAGCCGTCGAAGCCGACGACGACACCGTGACGGAACGCGGGATCGCAGGAATGACGTGGTTCTGTCGCCGCCTGGAGGTCCGACGTGGGGTCGGCTACCTGCTTGCGGTCCGCGGGTTCGGAGAATTCGTGACCGGCCATGGGTGTCTCGGCGAAAGAGGTCCTCAGTCGAGGGACAGCGGGGACGTGTGAGCAACAACGAGTCGGCGGCGTAGCTGTGTCCGGGGGGAGCCGTGTCCGGGAATTGTCTTCCCAACCCCATACCCCCAAGGGTACGGCGACACTCCTCTCCTGCCCAGGTCCGCCGAACCTACTCGGCGTTCCCCGGGAGCATGCACGAGGCGGCCCCGGATGGCAATGCTTGGTGCCCTGTACAGCCGTCCCCCGGACGGGCCCCGAACGGCCGCCCGGACGGCTCCCGGACGACGCTCGGACGGCTCCCGGACAGCCCCGCGCACCGCCGCTCCAAATTCGCTCCCGCGGGCCCGGCCGACACCCTCGGGGACGCTTCCGGGGACATTTCGACGACGCCTCGGGGACGTCCCGGGCGCGCCTCGACGATCCCTCCATACTGATGATCTTCCAGTGACCGGAGCGGCCGCTTCCGCGTTAGCCACGCGATCACCCCGACCCCGATCCAGGAAGCACCTCCTCGTGCCCCCTCCCCCGGTCGCCCACCCGTCCGCCCCCGCCGCGCCGGCCGGCTCCCGACACCGGTCGCCCGAATCGCTGCCCGCGGCTGAAACCGTACGTACCAACCGGTCCGTGAACGCCGAACCAGTAGGGTCCGCTTCCACAGGAGCGTCCGGCGATCCGGCGGGGGACGTCGTGCGCTGGGCGGTGTTCAGCTGTCTGCTCGTGCCCGTGGTGCTCGTCGTCTACGGGTCCTCGTTCGCCGGCGCGGTCGGCTCCGCGGTGGGCCTCACGGCCGTGACGGCCGTGTGCCGCCTGCTCTTGCGGCGCTCCGAGCGGGCCGCCGCCGAAGAACGGGCACTGCGGTCGGTTGTGGCGCAGAGCCGACGTGTCCGACCTGCCCCCGCGGGGCATCGCGGAGGGCGACACGGAGGGGCCCGTACACCCCAGGAGTGAGCTGATCGCACAACTGGACCCATCTGTTTTCGGCCAACTTCCCCGGGTGACGGATTCCTTGGCCGAATGGCCTGCCAACCCCCTTGCCACCAGGGAAGAAAGGGTCGATGCGGGCGCCGGCACCCTACGGGTACGGGCCATCCCCCGCAGGCGCACTTCCCCTACGGGGCCCACGAATGAAACGCTCGTGATCGAAAGCTTCGCGCCAAGTTGCCATGTCGACATAGCGCTGAGTGCCGGATTTGTCACGCCGGCGCCACGGGACGCAGTAGATTCGATCTTGCCTATCGAAGGCTGGGGACTCGTGCAAAACCGAGGGGAAAAGTGCAGGAGCGACAGGCCCGACAAGAACGGGGAGCCGCGAACACCGAGGGGGGCTTAGCGCCATGAGCCAGGACTCCGCTGCCGCATCACCGGAGACCGCAAGGAAGCTGGCCGGCCGCCGACGCCGGGAGGTCGTCGCCGTACTGCTGTTCAGTGGCGGCCCCATCTTCGAAAGTTCCATTCCGCTCTCCGTGTTCGGCATCGACCGTCAGGACGCGGGAGTTCCGCGTTACCGCCTGCTGGTGTGCGCCGGCGAGGAAGGACCCCTGCGGACCACAGGGGGACTCGAACTCACCGCGCCCTACGGCCTGGAGGCAATCAGCAGGGCGGGAACGGTGGTGGTGCCCGCGTGGCGTTCCATCACCTCACCGCCCCCCGCCGCCGCGCTCGAAGCGCTGCGGCGGGCACACGAGGAAGGGGCAAGGATCGTCGGGCTGTGCACCGGCGCGTTCGTGCTCGCCGCGGCCGGTCTGCTCGACGGCCGCCCGGCGACGACGCACTGGATGTACGCGCCGACACTGGCCAAGCGGTACCCGTCGGTCCATGTGGACCCGAGGGAGCTCTTCGTCGACGACGGGGACGTTCTCACCTCGGCCGGGACCGCGGCCGGAATCGATCTCTGTCTCCACATCGTGCGGACGGACCACGGCAGTGAGGCGGCCGGTGCGCTGGCCCGCCGGCTCGTCGTACCGCCGCGCCGCAGCGGCGGCCAGGAGCGCTATCTCGACAGGTCTTTACCTGAGGAGATCGGCTCCGACCCGCTGGCCGAGGTCGTCGCCTGGGCGCTGGAGCACCTTCACGAGCAGTTCGACGTGGAGACCCTGGCGGCGCGGGCGTACATGAGCCGCCGCACCTTCGACCGTCGTTTCCGCTCGCTGACCGGGTCGGCCCCCCTCCAGTGGCTGATCACCCAGCGGGTCCTGCAGGCCCAGCGCCTGCTGGAGACGTCCGACTACTCGGTGGACGAGGTGGCGGGCCGCTGCGGCTTCCGCTCCCCGGTCGCGCTGCGCGGGCACTTCCGCCGCCAGCTCGGCTCGTCCCCGGCGTCCTACCGGGCGGCCTACCGGGCGCGGCGACCACAGCCGGAACCGAATGGAAGCCACGTAGCGGTGGCGGTGCCGGCTCCCCTGCCGGAGACCGTCCCGTCCCAGGCGCTCCCCCAGATCCGGCGGACGGCGGCGGCCAGTGCGGTGATGGGTCCCTCCGCTTCGCACACCGTGCCGGAGCCGGGGAAGCCCGGCTCCGATCTGTACGCCTCCGGGTACACCGGTGGCCGTCCGAGTCTGCCCGGTCAGCGGAGCGCCCCGTAGGGTAAGGCGCATGAACGACCGCATGGTGTGGATCGACTGCGAGATGACCGGGCTCTCGCTGGCGGACGACGCACTCATCGAGGTGGCCGCACTGGTCACCGACTCGGAGCTGAACGTACTGGGCGAAGGGGTGGACATCGTGATCCGTCCCCCGGACGCCGCGCTGGAGACCATGCCGGAGGTGGTGCGCACCATGCACACCGCCTCCGGGCTCCTCGACGAGCTGGCCGGCGGCACCACGCTGGCCGACGCCGAGGAGCAGGTCCTCGCGTATGTACGTGGACACGTCAAGGAGCCGGGCAAGGCGCCGCTGTGCGGAAACTCGGTCGGTACCGACCGGGGCTTCCTGCTGCGGGACATGCCGAGCCTGGAGTCCCACCTCCACTACCGGATCGTGGACGTGTCCTCCGTGAAGGAGCTCGCCCGCCGCTGGTATCCGCGGGCGTACTTCAACAGCCCGGACAAGAACGGCAACCACCGGGCGCTCGCGGACATCCGTGAATCCATCGCGGAGCTCCGCTACTACCGCGAGGCGGTCTTCGTCCCGCAGCCGGGCCCCGACTCGGACACGGCGAAGTCCATCGCGGCGAAGTACGTCCTGCCTGCGGAGTAGCCCTCCGCAGGGGGGTCCGAGAGGGTGCCTCGAAACATGTGCGCGAGCACCCTCTCGGACCCTGTACACTTTTTCTCGGCCGGTAGGGAAGCCCCCAGGGACTTCCCAAGACCACAACAGTCCGGCCATGCATGGTGGGTATAGCTCAGATGGTAGAGCACCTGGTTGTGGTCCAGGATGTCGCGGGTTCGAGTCCCGTTACTCACCCTGAACGAAGAGGGCCTGCTCCGTGACAACGGAGCGGGTCCTCTTTCGCGTTGCCGACTGACAAAGTCTGAACAGGACCACCTGGCACGTGCATCACTCCTAACCTGGCAGTGTCGAGCTGCAAGGAAGGGGCAGGGCGTTATGTCGATCGAGGCGACTCCGGACCCGCATGAAAACCCCGTGCGCTTCGGGCAGCGCGTGCAGATCTTCCGTACCCGTCGTGGAATGACCCGGGAGCAGCTGGCCGGACTTCTCGGCCATCACGCGTCGTGGGTCAAAAAGGTCGAGAACGGCCAGATGCGGATGCCACGGCTGCCTGAGATCCTGCGGATCGCCGAGGCGCTCCGGGTACGGAGCCTCAACGATCTCGCCGGAATCGACAGCGGCACGGATGTCGCGTTGTTCACGGGACCCGGTCACCCCCGGCTCGCGGCGGTGACCGAGGCGATCAACGCGTTCCCGTGGAGCACCGACCGTGCGGCTCCGTCCACGGCACATCTGCACATGCGTCTTGCCGCAGCGTGGTCGGCTCGGCACCGCGCCGCCAACCATCGGGAGATGTTGGGCGAGCTCTTGCCGGACCTGATCCGGGACGCTCAAGTCGCGGTGCGGCAGAGCGATTCGGCGGTCGAGCGCCGAATCGCGCACGGCACGCTCTCGGAGGTGTACTCGCTCGCGCAGTTCTTCGTTGCTTACCAGCCGGATGCGGCACTGTTGTGGCGCGTGGCCGAACGCGGGATGGTCGCCGCCCAGGAGAGCGAGGATCCGCACGCGATCGGGATTGCCTCATGGCTCACCGCGCAGGCGCACCGCGACTCCGGCCACTTCGACGCAGCGGACGAGGTCACTCAGGCGGCGCTGCGCCATCTCACCCCGCTTCTGCCTGATGCGGCGGACAACGTCCGCGCCATCGTGGGCGCATTGCAGTTCGAGGCGGGGTACACCGCTGCCCGACGGGCTGAGTCAGGGACGGCCTGGGGCTGGTGGGACAAGGCCGCTCATACAGCCGAGAGCCTGCCGCCGGACTACTACCACCCGGTCACCTCCTTCGGCAGGGCCATCATGGGCGCCCACGCCGTCACTGTCGCCGTCGAGCTGAGGGCTGGAGGCGAATCCGTGCGGCAAGCGTCGCGAGCCGAGGCCGAAGCGATCCCGTCGCGCCCTCGTCGTGCCCGGCACCGGATCGAGCTGGCCAGGGCGTACCGCTTGGACGGTCAGCACGAGCGCGCCCTGGCCACTTTGGAACTCGCACACGTCGCTGCACCCGAGACCATTCGCTACAACGGGTACGCCCGGGGCCTCGTGCTGGAGGAGACCGAGTCACGCCTACCCGAGCGGAGACGCCGGGCGGCGGAACTCGCGGTGAAAATCGGAATGCTCGCCGTGTAGCAAGGGGCCGAGACCCGGCCCCTTGTTCCTGACTGGCGCCTCTACGTTCAGTGGCACAACCAGCACCGAGCGAGGGGCGCCTTCGTGCACACGACCACCACTTCAGAAGCCATCTCCGCCTGGCTCGCCGCGAGCCTCCACCGGCCCGAAGACGCGCGGCGACAGTGGCAGGACGGATCCGTGGCCGTTTTGGCCCTCGGACGGTGCTTCTGTGCTGCCCGCCTCAGTGAGGCTCTCGTGTACGCGACTACCAGCTCGGCAGACCCCACCACAGTGACCCGGGTTCTGCGCGAGCGTCTGGGCGGTCCTGTCATCCACGACCCGCGTGGCCAGCGCTTCTACGCACTTGTGCCCCCGTCCCCACCGCCCTCCAAGACAGACCCGCATGCCGCCTATCTGGGCCTCGGCCACTTTCTGGGGGTGCCCCGCGTGGGGGCGAACGAACCGAACGGAACCCTCGCCAGCTACTGGGCCGTCCCCATGCCCACCCCCGGCACTCTGTGCGACCCCGTGCGGCTGTCCGAGCTGATCGGGGGCGGGACGATCGCGCTCGGCGGGGTCGAGGCGGCGGCCCGGGCGCGCGGAGAGGGCACCACCCCGGTCACGTGCCGCATCACGTTCTGCGTCCGCTGCGACCGGCCCATCGAAGGCGCCGCCGTCAAAGTCGCCGGCGAGAGCCAGCTGGGGGCGGCGAGCGGGGCCCGCGAGGACGACTGGCGGCACGTCGAGGGAGACCCCGCCTGCCGGCCCCGCCGATAGCCCGGGCGAAAGCCCCCCGACCCCTACGACGACGCCCGCACCACCAGTTCCGTAGGCAGGATCAGGCTTCGGCGGGTCGGTTCGGTGGCGGTGATCTCCGTGAGGAGGAGTTCGGCCATCGCGCGGCCCATCTCCTCGATCGGCTGGCGCACGCTCGTCAGGGGTGGGTCCATGTGGCGGGCTATCGAGGAGTCGTCGAAGCCGATCAGGGCCAGGTCCTCGGGGATGCGGCGGCCGTGGGCGCGCAGGACCTGGCGGGCGCCGGAGGCCATCAGGTCGGACGCGGCGAAGACCGCGTCCAGGTGCGGGGCGCGGGTCAGGAGTTCGGTCATCGCGCGGCGGCCACCTTCCTCGGTGAAGTCGCCGTGGGCGATGAGTTCCTCCAGGTGCGCCTCCGCGAGGGCGGCCCGGTAGCCGTCGAGGCGGCGCCGGGCTCCGTACACGTCGAGCGGCCCGGCGATCGTGGCTATGGTGCGCCGGCCCCGGGCCACCAGGTGGGCGATGGCGCTGCGGGCGCCCTCGAAGTTGTCGGAGTCGACCGAGGCGAGCGGCTCGTCCTCGCTGCGGCGGCCGCTGATGACGACGGGGATGCCGAGCTGTTCCAGGAGGTCGGGCAGTGGATCGTCGGCGTGGACCGAGACGAGCAGGACGCCGTCGACCCGGTGCGAGGCGAGGTACTGGGCGAGCCTGCGCCGTTCGCGGTCGCCGCCGACCAGCGTGAGCAGCAGCTGCATGTCGGTGTCGGCGAGCGCGGCACCCACCCCGCGCACGATGTCGGAGAAGTACGGCTCGGCGAAGAAGCGGGCCTCGGGTTCCGGGACGACCAGGGCGATCGCGTCGGTGCGGTTGGCGGCGAGCGCGCGGGCCGCCCTGTTGGGTACGTAGCCGAGTTCGGCGACGGCGGCCTCCACGGCGGCGCGGGTCTCCTCGCTGACCCGGGGCGAGCCATTGATCACCCGGGACACCGTGCCCCGGCCGACGCCGGCCCTGGCCGCCACTTCTTCCAGGGTGGGCCGCCCCGCGCTGCGGCCCCTGGCCGTGCGGGCTGTTGTCACGTCTGCCTCCCCAACTCGCGCAACTGACGGTGAAAGTAACAGCCCCGGCCGGATCGAGAACGGCATCCCCTGGCATTGCGCGGTCCCTTGACAGTCCAACAGGGAGCGGCGAACCTTCAACACATCACGGCTGGGAGCGCTCCCACAGTAGTAGGTCCCTACACCTTTCGCATCCCTTCCGCCCGCGCCGACCGCCTCAACCGGCCTGGCCCGGACGACAGTTGGAGGAAGCACATGCGCACGCGTACACGTATGTCCAGACGCTTCGCGGCCCTCGCGGCCGTGGCCGCACTCGGCACCGCCCTGCTCGCCGGCTGCGCCGACGACGGCAAGGACCCGGCGGCCGGTGGCTCCTCCGGCGGCGGGGGCGGCGGCGGCGCGAAGACCACCCTCACCGTGGGCGTCTTCGGCGCCTTCGGCCTGAAGGAGGCCGGGCTCTACGACGCGTACATGAAGCTCCACCCCGACATCGAGATCAAGCAGACCTCGATCGAGCGGAACGAGAACTACTACCCGCAGCTCCTCACCCACCTCGGCTCCGGCAGCGGGCTCGCGGACATCCAGGCCGTCGAGGTCAGCAACATCGCCGAGGTCACCGCGACACAGAGCGGCAAGCTGGAGGACCTGTCGAAGGCGTCCGGCGTGAACAAGGACGACTTCCTGCCGTGGAAGTGGGCCGAGGCCACCACCAAGGACAACAAGACGGTGGGCCTCGGTACCGACACCGGCCCGACCGGGATCTGCTACCGCAAGGACCTGTTCGCCAAGGCGGGGCTGCCCACCGACCGGGACGCCGTGGGCAAGCTGTGGGCGGGCGACTGGAACAAGTACCTCGATGTGGGGCGCCAGTTCAAGGCGAAGGTCCCGTCCGGCGCCGCCTTCGTCGACTCCGCCTCGGGCGTGCTGAACTCGATCACCGGGTCGAGTGCCGTGCGCTACTACGACGCCGACGGTAAAGTCGTCTACAAGGACAACCCGGCCGTCAAGCAGGCCTGGTCCACGGCCACCGCGTTCGCCACCGGCGGTCTGACCGCCAAGCTCCAGCAGTTCCAGCCGAGTTGGGACCAGGGCTTCGCCAACGCCACCTTCGCCACCGTCTCCTGCCCGGCCTGGATGCTCGGCTACATCCAGGACAAGGCGGGAGCCGCGGGCAAGGACAAGTGGGACGTGGCCGCCGCACCCAAGCCCTCCAACTGGGGCGGCTCCTTCCTCACCGTGCCCTCCGCCGGCAAGCACACCGCGGAGGCCGCCAAGCTCGCCGCGTGGCTGACCGCCCCCGCCCAGCAGGCCGTCCTGTTCGAGAAGCGCGGCAGCTTCCCGAGCGCCAAGGCCGCGTACGGGCTCCCCGCGGTGGCGAACGCCAAGCACGACTACTTCGGCGGCGCACCCATCGGGCAGATCTTCGCGAAGGCCGCCGAGGGCACCCCGGTGCAGTTCCTCGGCCCGAAGGACCAGATCATCCAGCAGAACCTCTCCGACATCGGCATGCTCCAGGTCGAGCAGAAGGGCAAGTCGCCGCAGCAGGGCTGGGACGCCGCGGTGAAGGCGATCGACAACGCTCTGGACCAGTGACGATGGCGAGCGACACCACGGCCGTCGTGCCCTCCCCCGCCCCCGGGCAGGAGGGCACGGCCACCGCCCGCGGGCGCGCCGACGAGCGCCGCAGCCGCCGCTACCGGCGCGACATGCGCTGGAGTCCGTACGCGTTCGTCGCGCCCTTCTTCGTGTTCTTCGCGGCGTTCGGCCTCTTCCCGCTCCTCTATACGGGCTGGGCCTCGCTGCACCAGGTCGAGCTGACCGCGCCGAACGACATGACGTGGGTGGGACTCAGGAACTTCTCGCGGCTGCTGTCCGACGACTTCTTCTGGAACGCGCTGCGCAACACGTTCACCATCGGCGTCCTGTCCACCGTTCCGCAGCTGCTCGTCGCGCTCGGCATCGCGCATCTGCTCAACTACAAGCTGCGCGGCTCGATGTTCTTCCGGGTCGCCGTGCTCACCCCGTACGCCACCAGCGTGGCGGCCGCGACCCTGGTGTTCGTGCTGCTCTTCGGGCGCGACTACGGAATGATCAACTGGGCGCTCGGGCTCGTCGGGTTCGACCCCTTCGACTGGCAGAACGGCACCTGGACCTCCCAGCTCGCCGTCTCCACCATCGTCATCTGGCGCTGGACCGGCTACAACGCGCTGATCTATCTCGCCGCGATGCAGGCGGTACCCGCCGACCTGTACGAGTCGGCCGCGCTCGACGGGGCCTCGCGGTGGCAGCAGTTCCGTCACGTCACGATCCCCGCGCTGCGCCCGACGATCCTGTTCACCACGGTCGTCTCCACCATCGGCGCGACCCAGCTCTTCGGTGAGCCACTCCTGTTCAACGGAGCCGCCGGCGCCACCGGCGGCTCCGACCACCAGTTCCAGACGCTCGGCCTGTACCTGTACGAGCAGGGCTGGGTGAACCTGCACCTGGGCCGGGCCTCGGCGATCGCCTGGGCGATGTTCCTGATCCTGCTGCTGATCGGCGCGGTGAACTGGTTCGTCTCCCGCATGTTGCGCAAGGGGGAGACAAGTTGAGGGTCCAGCGTGCCGGCCGCCAATTGCACGGCGGCCGCCTCACCTACGCCGTACTGATCGTGTTCACCGCCGGATCGCTCTTCCCGCTGATCTGGACGGCGGTGGCCGCCTCCCGCACCAACACCCGGCTCGCCCAGACACCGCCGCCGTTCTGGTTCGGCGGGAACCTGTTCCGCAACCTCCAGATCGCCTGGACCGACGCCAACATGGGCACGGCGCTGCTCAACACGACGATCGTGGCGGGCTCCATCGCGGCCGGCACGGTGTTCTTCTCCACGCTGGCCGGCTTCGCCTTCGCCAAACTGCGGTTCCGCTTCAAGAACCTGCTGATGATCCTGGTGATCGGCACGATGATGGTGCCGCCGCAGCTCAGTGTCGTACCGCTGTACATGATGGTCGCCAAGTTGTCCTGGACCGACCAGCTCCAGGCGGTCATCCTGCCCACCCTGGTCAGCGCGTTCGGGGTGTTCTTCATGCGGCAGTACCTGGTGGAGGCGCTCCCCACCGAACTGGTCGAGGCGGGCCGGGTCGACGGGGCGAGCAGTTGGCGGGTGGTGTGGCACATCGTGTTCCCGGTGGCCCGGCCCGCGATGGCGGTGCTCGGGATGCTGACCTTCGTCATGGCGTGGAACGACTTCTTCTGGCCGATCATCGCGCTGACCCAGAACGGCAGCCCCACCGTGCAGGTCGCCCTGACCGGCCTCGGCCGCGGATACATCCCCGACCAGTCGGTCATCATGGCCGGCGCTCTGCTCGGCACGCTGCCGCTGCTGCTCGCGTTCGTCCTGTTCGGGCGGCAGATCGTGGGCGGGATCATGCAGGGCGCGGTCAAGGGCTAGCCGATCCGCACCCGACCCTCGGCCGCCCTCAATTCCCCTTGTTCCTCAGCTCGTTGGGAGTGTCGTATGTCCGACCGCTTTCCGCCCGGGTTCCTCTGGGGCGCCGCCACCTCCGCCTACCAGATCGAGGGGGCGGCGGCACAGGACGGCCGCACACCCTCGATCTGGGACACCTTCAGCCACACCCCGGGCCGGACCGCCGACGGCGACACCGGTGACGTGGCCGTGGACCACTACCACCGCATGCGGGACGACGTCGCGCTGATGGCGGAGCTGGGGCTGACCTCGTACCGCTTCTCCGTCTCCTGGTCCCGGGTGCAGCCCACCGGGCGCGGGCCCGCCGTGCAGCGGGGTCTCGACTTCTACCGGCGTCTGGTCGACGAGCTGCTCGGCCATGGCATCGCGCCCGCGCTCACCCTCTACCACTGGGACCTGCCGCAGGAGCTCGAAGACGCGGGCGGCTGGCCCGCGCGCGAGACCGCGTACCGATTCGCCGAATACGCGGCGCTCGTCGGGACCGCGCTCGGCGACCGTGTCGAGCGGTGGGTCACCCTCAACGAGCCCTGGTGCAGTGCCTTTCTGGG
The DNA here is from genome assembly GCF_040651795.1 of Streptomyces sp. NPDC048361. NCBI lineage: Bacteria > Bacillati > Actinomycetota > Actinomycetes > Kitasatosporales > Streptomycetaceae > Streptomyces > Streptomyces sp. NPDC048361. The sequence goes on along the minus strand of NZ_JBEZKW010000002.1, from coordinate 147,924 downwards.
GTACGCATCCGGGGTGCACGCGCCGGGCCGCACCGACCCGGCGGCATCGCTGCGCGCCGCCCACCACCTCAACCTGGCTCACGGCGAGGCGGCTTCGGCGCTGCGCGCCGCGATGCCGGCCCGCAACCAGATCGCGGTCAGCCTCAACTCGGCTGTTGTGAGGCCGCGTTCGCAGGACACGCCGGATGTGGAGGCCGCGCGCCGGATCGATGACCTCGCCAATGGGATCTTCCACGGGCCGATGCTGCACGGCAGCTACCCGGACCGGCTGTTCGCGGACACCGCGTCCGTGACGGACTGGTCCTTCGTGCACGACGGCGATCTGCGCGCGATCCACCAGCCGCTCGACGCGCTGGGCCTCAACTACTACACGACCTCGCTCGTGTCGGCGGCGGATCCGGCCGGCGCGGGCGCCCGCGCCGACGGCCACGGTGCGAGCCCGCACTCGCCGTGGCCCGGCGCCGGAGCGGTCGCCTTCCACCAGCCGCCCGGCGAGCGCACCGCGATGGGCTGGACCATCGACCCGTCCGGCCTGTACGACCTGCTCCTGCGGTACGCCAAGGAGGCCCCGGGGCTGCCGCTCCTGGTCACCGAGAACGGCGCGGCCTGCGACGACGTACCGGGCCCCGACGGCGCGGTGCACGACCCGGACCGCATCCGCTATCTGCACGGCCACCTCGCGTCGGTGCGCCGGGCGATGGAGGCGGGCGCCGATGTGCGGGGCTACTACCTGTGGTCCCTGATGGACAACTTCGAGTGGTCGTACGGGTACGGCAAGCGGTTCGGCGCGGTGTACGTCGACTACGGGACGCTGGCCCGCACCCCGAAGTCGAGCGCCCGCTGGTACGCGGAGCTGGCCCGGACGGGTGAACTGCCCCGGGTGCCCGGCGCCTGACTCCGCGGCGGGGCGGCCGGGGATCGTGAAGGGGGCGGTGGCCCGGGATGGTGAAGGAGGCGGTGGCCCGGGATGGCGAAGGGGGCGTGGCCCGGGATGGTGGAGGGGGTGGCGGCCCGGCGTGCCGCCGCCCCGGCCCGCTGTTAATTTCAGCTTCATGCACCTTTTGCCCGGATATAGCGCGTCCCGGCTCGGCTGAGCCGCGATGGGCATCCTCAAGGACCACCCGGAGCTCGCCCTCTTCCTCTGCCTCGCGCTCGGCTACCTCGTCGGCAAGCTGCGGGCGGGACCCATCACGCTCGGCGGCATCTGCGGCACCCTGATCGTGTCGCTCCTGATGGGCGCCTGGGCCAAGGTGCAGGTCTCCGGTGACGTCAAGACAGTCTTCTTCGCCCTGTTCATCTTCTCGCTCGGCTATCTCGCGGGCCCGCAGTTCTTCGCCAACCTCAACCGCGGCAGCCTGCGCTTCTTCACGCTGTGCCTGATCGAGCTGGTCTGTGTGCTCGGCATCGCCTACGGCCTGGCGAAGGCCTTCGGGCTCGACGTGGGCACCGCGTCCGGCATCCTGGCCGGCGCCGCCACCGAGTCCGCGGTCGTCGGCACCGCCACCGAGGCCATCGGCAAGCTGGGCGGCCTCACCCCGGCCCAGGTCGGTGACTACCAGGGCCATGTTGCCACCGCGTACACCGTCTGCTACCTCTTCGGCCTCATCACCATCGTCATCTACACCAGCCAGATCATGCCGATGATGCTGCGCATCAATCTGCGCGACGCGTCGCGGCAGCTGTGGGAGACGATGCGCGGCGGCGGCGGCGAGCGCGGCCTGGAGGCGGACGAACGCGAGGCCCTGCCGGGCCTGGTGGGCCGCACCTATCTGGTGACGCTGGCCGACGGGCGCACCATCGGCGACCTGGAGTCCTCGCTCGGCGGCCGGATCACCATCGAGGCGCTGCGCCGCGGCAGCCGCGCCCTCACCCCCGAACCACACGTCGAGCTGACCCTGTCCGACCTGGTGCTCGTGGTGGGCCGCCGGGCCAACACCATCGAGGCGGGCCGTGAGATCGGCCCCGAGACACCCGGCATCCCGGGCCTGGACTCACCGCTGGCGACGGCCCAGGTCGCGATGACCGAGAAGTCGGCCGACGGCAAGAGCCTCGACCAACTCCAGCGCTCCTACCCGGAGTTCATCAAGCAGGGCGTCTACGTCACTGACGTACTCCGCAACGACCAGCATCTTCCCGCGAACCCGGACACCGTGCTGCGGCGTGGCGACGTCCTCACCCTCGTCGGCGCCCGCTCCGGGCTCAACCGGCTGGTCGCGAAGATCGGCGCGGTGGTCAAGAACGACGCCACCGACTTCATCTATCTCGGCCTCGGCATCGTCTGCGGCTCACTGCTCGGCCAGATCGTGATCCGGGCCGGTGACATCCCGCTTTCGCTCGGCACCGGCGGCGGCTGTCTGATCTCCGGACTCGTCTTCGGCTGGTTCCGCTCCCGCAAGCAGACGTTCGGCGCGTTCCCGCCGCAGGCCGCGACCACGCTGAAGGACATGGGCCTCGCGGTCTTCATCGCCTGCACCGGGCTGGTGTCGGGGCCGCAGGCGTGGCCGCTGCTCCAGCAGTACGGGGCGCTGCTCCCGTTCGCCGGGATCGCGATGGTGCTGATCCCCGCCACGCTGTCGCTGATCGTCGGGCGCTCCCTGCTGAAGATCGAGAAGCCGCTCCTGATCGGCGCGATCGCGGGCCAGCAGTGCTCGACGCCCGCCATCACCTCCATCACCCAGGTCGCCCAGAGCTCCGTTCCGATGCTCGGCTACACGATCACGTACACGCTCTCGAACTTCCTGCTGCCCCTGACCGGACCGGTCCTCGTCGGCGTCCTCGGAGCCTGAACATGATCGATTTCATCAATCGGAACATCTTCCATCCGCACCCCGAGCTCCTGGTGTTCGTCACCATCGCGCTCGGCTTCCTGCTCGGGAAGGTCCGCTACCGCGCGATCGGGCTCGGTGCGGTCACCGGCTGTCTGATCGTGGGGCTCTTCCTGGGTGCCCAGTTCAAGGTGCCCATCGACGCGACCGTGAAGAACCTCTTCTTCACGATGTTCCTGTTCGCGCTCGGTTACCGGGTCGGCCCGCAGTTCTTCCGCGGCCTGAAGAAGGACGGCCTGCCCCAGGTCGCCAACGCCCTGGTCGTCTGCGTCACGGGCCTGCTGGTCTCCTGGGGCCTGGCCTCGATGCTCGGCTACGGGCCGGGTCTTTCGGCCGGGCTGCTCGGCGGCGGGCTCACCCAGTCCGCCGTGATCGGCGTCGCCCAGGACGCCATCGGCAACCTGCCGGGCCTGAGCGCCGCCCAGATCAGACGCGAGGAGAACCTCGTCGCCATCGGGTACGCGGTCTGTTACCCGCTCGGCACGGTGTGCGCCGCGCTGCTCCTGGCCTCGGTGCTGCCCCGGCTCTACCGCAGGGACCTGGCGGCCGAGAGCGCCCTGCTCGCCAAGGAGCTGGACGCGCCCGGCAACGACCCCGACCTGGGCGCCGGCTACTACGAGGTGGTGCTGCGCGCCTACACGGTGGAGCGCCCCGACGTCGTGGGCCGCACCATCGACGACTTCGAGCGCCAGCAGAAGCAGCTGGGCCGCCGCGTCTACATCACGGCGGTACGGCGCGAGGGCACAGTGCTCGAACACGACCAGCAGACGGTCCTGCGGCAAGGCGACACCGTCGCGATCAGCGCGATCCGCGGCGACCTCGTCACCTATGACGCCCGCACCCACATCGGCGGCGAGGCCGACGACGTGGAGCTGCTCGGCTACCAGACCGAGACCCTGCACGTGGTGGCCTCCGAAAAATCCCAACTGGGCCGCACCATCGGCGAGCTGCGGCAGGAGCCGTTCATGGTCGGGGTGTACGTCGACAAGCTGTACCGCTCCGGCGCCGAGTTCCCCTACCGGCTCTCCACCCCTGTGGAACGTGGCGACACCCTCATCCTGACCGGACCCAAGCGGCTGGTGGGCCCGGCCGGCAAAGCCATCGGCAAGCCCGTTCCGACCAGCTTCGCCACCGACATGGTGTGGGTGTGCCTCGGCATCGTCCTCGGCGCCCTGATCGGCATCCCGGCCCTGAAGGCGGGCGGCGTCCCGATCTCGCTCTCCACCTCGGGCGGCGCGCTGATCATGGGCCTGGTCTTCGGCTGGATCCGCTCCAAGTACCCGACGTACGGCAATGTCCCGCCCGGCGCCCAGTGGTTCATGGACACCCTCGGGCTCTGTCTGTTCATCGCGGTGGTCGGCCTCAATGCGGGGCCCGGCTTCACCAGCGGCCTGTCCACCGCGGGCTGGACCCTGCTCCTGTGGGGCGTGGTCGTCACCGTCGTACCGCTGCTGGTCGGCTTCCTGGTCGGCCACCACATCCAGAGGATCCGCTTCCCGGTCCTGATGGGCGTCCTGGCCGGCGGCGAGACCACGACGGCAGCGTTCGGCGCGGTCAACGAAGCGTCCAGATCGCAGATTCCCACGCTCGGCTACACCATCCCCTACGCGATGAGCAATGTCCTGCTCACCATCTGGGGCGCCGTGATCATCCTCCTCAACCACTGACTCAACCGCTCCCGTACGTAAGGACGTTCCGTGCCCAAGACCACCTTCACCCGTGAGGAAATCCAGTCCTTCGCGCAGCTCTCGCCGTTCGAGCTGAAGGACAAGTTCATCCAGATCGCCCAGGCGGTGCAGGCGGACGAGCCGGGCCAGAAGGAGAAGTCGGCGCGGCAGATGCTGAACGCGGGCCGCGGCAACCCGAACTGGGTGGCCACCGGACCCCGCGAGGCGTTCTACGCGCTCGGCTACTTCGCCCTGTCGGAGTCCCGCCGGGTGTGGACCGCCGACAACCTGGGCGGCATGCCCGAGAAGCAGGGCGCGGCCGGCCGCTTCGACACGTTCGTGCGCCAACACCCGGACCTGCCCGGCATCGAGCTCCTGGAGCGGTGCGTCGCGTACGCCGTCGAACGGTTCGGCTTCGACCGGGACGAGTTCGTGCACGAGCTCACCGACAGCTCGATCGGCGACAACTACCCGGTGCCGGACCGGATGCTGGTCCACGCCGAGAAAGTGGTGCGCAGCTATCTCGCGGACGAGATGTTCGACAGGCGGCCGCCGCAGGGCACCTTGTCGCTGTTCGCGACCGAGGGCGGCACGGCGGCCATGTGTTACATCTTCGACTCCCTGATGAAGAACGGGGTCCTGAAGAAGGGCGACCGGATCGCCCTGATGGTGCCGGTCTTCACGCCGTACATCGAGATCCCCGAACTCGACACCTACGCGTTCGACGTGGTGCGCGTCGAGGCGAGCCTGTTCACCGAGACCGGGGTACGCGAGTGGCGCTACCCGCCCGATGAGGTCGCCAAGCTCGCCGACCCCTCCGTCAGGCTGGTGTGCCTGGTGAACCCGTCCAACCCGCCCTCGCTCGCACTGAGCGAGCGGGTCTCGCAGCAGCTCAAGGAGATCGTGGCCGGGCCGAACCCCAACCTCCTGATCGTCACCGACGACGTGTACGGCACCTTCGTGGAGGGCTTCCGCTCAATCGCCGCCGAGGTGCCGCGCAACACCCTGCTCGTCTACTCCTACTCCAAGCACTACGGCTGCACCGGGCACCGGCTCGGCGTGATCGGGCTGCACGACGACAACGTGATCGACGAGCTGATCGCCGCACTGCCGGCGTCCGAGAAGGAGCGCCTGGACAAGCGGTACGGGACGCTCAGCCTGGAGCCGTCCACGATCCGGTTCATCGACCGGCTCGTCGCCGACTCACGGCAGGTCGCCCTCAACCACACCGCGGGCCTCTCGCTGCCGCAGCAGGTGATGATGACCCTGTTCTCGCTCTTCGACCTCCTGGAGGAGGGCCAGGCGTACAAGCACCGCATCCGCGCGATCGTCAACCAGCGCCTCGAACTCCTCCTGGAGGGCGCCCAGATGAAGATTTCCGAGGACCCGAAGCGGGCCGGGTACTACATCGAACTCGATCTGCTCGCCGAGGCCGAGCGCGTCCACGGCAAGGACTTCGCGACCTTCCTGGAGAAGAACTACGAGGCCGTCGACCCGCTGTTCCGGCTCGCCGAGCAGACCAGTGTGGTGCTGCTCAACGGCGGCGGCTTCGAGGGCCCCGAATGGTCGGTACGGGTCTCCCTCGCCAACCTCGACGACCTGGACTACCTCAAGATCGGCCACCATCTGCGGGCAATCTTCAACGACTACGCGGAGGAGTGGCGCACCTCGCGCGGCTGAGCCGGGCGCGGGGCTTGCACCTCACGTGGCGTGAGGACGCACAGTGACGGTATGAGCGAATCCACCTGGAAGGTGGACCCGCTGGCCGAGGCCGCCGGGCTCACCGTCCGCACGCTGCACCACTGGGACACCATCGGGCTGCTGACCCCGTCGCGCCGCACCCCGGCCGGGCACCGCGAATACACCGAGGCCGACGTCGGGCGCCTCTACCAGGTACTCGCCCTGCGCGGCCTGGGTCTCGGGCTCGACACCATCGCCCTCTGTCTGGACGCCGGGGTCGACCCGGCCCGGGTCCTGCGTGCTGGAGGTCGAGTGGCCCGAACTGTACCGGCGGGCCGAGGAGTTGAGGGCGACGGGCACGCCTGCGACTGATGCCCGTGTACGCAGGCTGGTGGTGCGGATGGACGAGTTGAGCGCCCTGTTCAGCGGCGGCGACCGCACACTCTCGGCGGGCGTACGGGCCGCCTGGCGCGAGGACCCGGCCGCACTGTCCGGGGACGCGTCGGCCCGGCCGGGCCAGTGGGACTCCCTGACGGAGTACTTGGAGGCGGCACGATGAGAACGAACCGTTACTCGCTCCTGCCGTTCCTGCTGGTCATCGTGGTGCTGGTGGGTGTGCTCGCGCTGTGCGGAGTGGTCGGGTGGGGCGTGGCGGCCGCGGTGGTGGTGGCCGTCGCGGTCCTGGCCGTGGTGGCCCTGGCGTTCACACGCTGAGGCGCCACGGCCGACATGGGGGAAGGTGCGTACCGGCCGGGGCGCTGGTCAAGGGGCCGTGAAGGGGCCTACCGCAGGGGCCGCAAAGGGCTCTCCGTGGTGGCTACTTGTAGGCGCCGAAGGCCTTGGTGAAGGCGAGCGGGTCCTGGGCGATCGAGGAGCAGGTGGGGTCGGCGGAGTTCTTGGCGCCGCCCGGGCACTCCTGATCGCGGGCGGCGGACCACATGGCGAGCCCGCCGAGGCCCTTGGACTCGGCGAACTCCACGAGCTGGGTGGCGTCGGCGACGGTGAACTTCTCGACGTTGACGTCATTGACGCCGATCATCGGCGTGACGACGACCGCCTTCCAGGCGGCGGCGTCGGACAGACCCAGAACTCCCTTGATCTGAGCCTGGGTTGCCGTGGCGGCCTGGATCGCGTAGTCGCCCATGTCACCGCTGTACGAGGGCCCGTAATCCATCGCCATGATGTTCACGGCGGACACCTTGACGCCGTTCTTCTTGGCGTCGGCCACGAGGTCGACGCCGGGCTGGGTGAGGCCCTCCGGCATCACGGGCAGCGTGAACGAGACGTCGAGCCCGGGGTGGGACTTCTGGAGCTTCGCGATCGCCTGCGCGCGCCGCGCGTTGGCGGCGGTGTCGGGCAGCGCGGCGCCCTCGATGTCGAAGTCGACCTTGGTGAGCTTGTAGGCGTCGATGACCTTGCCGTACGCGGCGGCCAGCTCGTCGGCGCTCGTGCAGACCAGGCCCAGCTCGGAGCCGGAGGCGCCGCCGAAGGAGACGCGCACGTCGCCGCCCTTGGCGCGCAGCGCGCCGATCTGCGAGGCGACCTTGTCGCTCTGCAGATCGGTGACGCCGCCCCACAACGGGGTGCAGCCGCCGCCGGAGGTGACGAAGGCGAGGGTGAACTGCTTGACGCCGGTCTTGTCGGCGGTGCCGGTCAGGTCGTACGAGGGGTAGAGCGAGGTGTCGACGTACGGGGAGAACCCGGCGCCGCCCGCGGTGCCGCCGCCCGACGGCTTGCTCGGGGCGGGGGTGGCGGTGGCCGACTTGGACGGCGTGGCGGTCGGCTTGGTGCTGGGCTCGGCGGTGGGCTTGGTGCTCGCCGGCTTGGAGGGCTGGGGGGTGGGCCGCTCGGTGGGGCGTCCGCTGGGCTGCGGGGTGGCGCCGGTGTCGACGGAGCACTTCTCCTGGTCTATGAGACAGCCGGTGGGGTCGCCCGCGGTGCCGCTCGCGGAGGTGACGAAGCCGACGGTCACGGACTTGCCTGCGGCAAGCCCGCCCGTGTCCCAGCTCGGGGGCTTCACGGTGACGTGCTGCCCCTTGACGCTCTGGTCGCCGTTCCAGAGGGAGGAGAGCGTGGTGCCGGCCGGCAGGTCGAACTCCAGGGTCCAGTCGGCGAGGGTCTTGCCGGTGTCGTTGGTGATGACGTACTGCCCGGTGTAACCACCGGCCCAGCTGCTGGTCTTCGTGTACGCGGCGCCGACCGACGCGGCCTGTGCGGTGCCGGTGAGGGCGAACGCGGCGCCGCCGACGACGGTGGCGGCGACGATGCCGCCGATCACCTTGGTCTTGCCGCTTGCCCTGCGCCGGTGCGTACTGGTGCCCATGCCGTGCCTGCCTCTGCGTTTGCGTTTGCGGGGGGTGTTTCTGGGGTGCGGGCAGCACGCTAGCGTCGCGGAATCGGACAAATGCCCAGTTCAGGGCGGGGGTTGAGGTTCTTAGGCTCCGCTTAAGGATCCGATGGGGGGCGGTTAAGCCCCTGGGGGTTCGCCCACCCCCCGCCCGTGCGGCTGCTTGAGGATGGCAGCTCCCCTGGGGCTCCGCCCCGGACCCCGTTCGCGCCTGAACGGCGCACGTCCTCAATCTCCCCAAGGCCTTAAGGGCCAGGGGGACCCCCATGACGGGCTGACTATGCCCATGCGGGCCCGCACCGAGTAGTTCAGGGGCGCGGGGAACTGCGCGACCAGCCACGCACGGTCCGCACGGGGTGGACTCCCCGGAGGGTTTCGGGAAGGGGCGGGGCGGGGCCAAGAACCGGGGCGCGGGGCGGAGCCGAACGAGCGGGGGCTACGCCGGGGTCGCGCGGCGGCGGAGGCGGTGGCTTCGGCGAGGCGGGTTGGTGGTGCGGCCCAGGCCGATCCACAGGCGTACCTCCGTGCCGCCCAGGACGGAGTGGCCGATCCGGACGTCACCTCCCGTGGACTCCGCGACCCGGCGGACGATGTCGAGGCCGAGCCCCGTCGACCCGGGGCGGCCCCCGCTGTTGCCCCGGGCCAGCGCCGCCCGGGGATCGGAGATCCCCGGCCCCGCGTCGGAGACCAGGACGATCACCGCTTCTTCGCCGTTGTGGACGTCCACCGAGAACGCCGTCCCCTCCGGCGTGTGCCGGAACACGTTGCCGAGCAGCGCGTCGAGCACCGCGACCAGGTCGGCCCGGGCCACCGGGATGCGGACCGGCCGCTCCACTCCCGCGAGCCGCACCTCGCGGCCCTCGTCCTCGGCGAGCGCCGACCAGAACGCCATCCGCTCCAGGATCACCTCGCAGGCATCGCAGCCCGCACCGGGCCCGGCCGGCTGGGTCTGGGGCTTGGCGTCCCGCGCCGTACGGATGATCGTGTCGACCTCCCGCTCCAGCTGCTCGACCGCCGCCCGCGTCTGGTCGGCCGCGGGCCCGTCCCCGAGGGAGGCCGCGTTGAGACGCAGCACGGTGAGCGGCGTACGCAGGCGGTGGGAGAGGTCGGCCGCCAACTCCCGCTCATTCGCGAGGAGTTGGACGACCTGGTCGGCCATGGAGTTGAAGGCGACGGCCGCCTGGCGCAGTTCGGTGGGCCCCTCCTCGGGCACCCGCGCCCCGAGCTTGCCCTCGCCCAGGTCCTGCGCCGCGCCCGCGAGCCGCTGGGCCGGGCGGACCATGCGTACGCCGAGGCGGTCGGCAACCGCCACCGAGCCGATGATCAGGGCGATGCCGACCCCGGCGAGGACCAGCCACGCCGTCGCCACGCCGTTGCTGACCTCGGCCTCCGGTACGAAGACCTCGACGATCGCGATCTGGCCGGAGCTGAGCGCGGTCGGCTGGAGCAGCGTGGAGCCACCGGAGACGTCCGATATCGATGCCTTGATGACCTTCCGGGTCGCTTCGAGGTCCTTGTCCGCGGCCCGCTGCGTACCGAGGTCCACCGGCGCGCTGCCCGGCACGGCCGGATCGGCCGGCACATGCACGGCCATCCGGTTCTCGGCCCCGGACTGGGTCGAGGCGACGGCCCGCGCCAGGGCGTCGCGGTCGGTGGTGATGGACAGGGTGGGCCCGATCGCCGCCGCCTGGCGCTCGGCGTTGGAGAACGCCCGGTCGCGGGCCATCTCCTTGATGACCATGCCGAGCGGCACCGCGAAGGCGACCACCACCATCACCGTCACGGCGAGGCAGACCTTGACCAGCGCCCATCTCATCGCGGCGGCTCCAGCTTCACGCCGACACCGCGCAGGGTGTGCAGATAACGCGGCCGGGCCGCGGTCTCGCCCAACTTCCGCCGCAGCCACGACAGATGGACGTCGATGGTCTGGTCGTCACCGTACGACTGCTGCCACACCTCGGCGAGCAGCTCCTTGCGCGGTACGACCACGCCGGGCCGGCCGGCGAGGAAGGCGAGCAGGTCGAACTCGCGCCGGGTCAGATCGAGCGGGTCACCGTCGAGTTCGGCCTGCCGGCGCAGCGGGTCGACGCGGAGCCCGCCGACCTGGAGCACCGTGGACGGTGGTTCGGCGCCGGCCGTGGCACGCGCCCGGCGCAGCACGGCGGCCATCCGCGCGGAGAGGTGCTCCACGGAGAACGGCTTGGTGAGGTAGTCGTCGGCGCCGTCGTTGAGCAGCCGCACGATCTCCGTCTCATCGTCCCGCGCCGTCGCGATGATCACGGGTACGTCGGTGATGCCGCGGAGCATCTTGAGCGCCTCGGACCCGTCCAGATCGGGGAGTCCGAGGTCCAGGATGACCACGTCGAAACGGTGATGGGCCACTTCGCGCAGCGCCTCAAGTGCCGTGCCGACGCTCCGTACCGTGTGGGAGGCCTCGGTGAGGTGGCGGATGAGGGCGGAGCGGACAAACTGGTCGTCCTCGACCACGAGCACACTTGCCATGGGCCGCACCGTACGCCATCCGGAGGAGCGGGGTCCCCCGCGGGAGTGGAGTCGGAGGTGGCGGGACACCGGTGGGGCGCGTGGTGCAGTATGGCCCGGATGCACAGAGGACTCGTACACGGTTTGGCGTGGTCACTCGCCACGGGAGCGGCAGTGACGCTCTCCTGGTGGGGCGTCCACACGGTGATGGCCGGCACGGCGTACGACCCGCCGCGCGCCCTGCCGATCAGCGGTGAGGCACGCATCACACAGGGCTCCGAGCCGACGGCGTCCTCGACCCGGCGCGCCAAGGAGAGCCCGGCCGCCCCGTCGCCCTCCGCCTCGCCGAATGCGTCGAAGGGCGCGGGGGCCGGGAAGCCTTCGGGCGGTCGTACGCCGTCGGGCACCGCCAAGTCGCCTCCCCCGTCCCGCACTTCGGACAATCCCGCCAATTCGGGTGCGGTGCAGGGCTACAACGTCGCGGGCGGCCGGGTCGTCTTCGACCTCGGCGCGAGCTCCGCCCAACTGGTCTCGGCGACGCCCGCGTCGGGCTGGCAGATGGAACGCTGGATCCAGACGCAGTGGATACGGGTGACGTTCACGCGGGGTGGCGAGACCGTCTCGGTGTTCTGCACCTGGAACGGCCATCCGCCCGCCGTGGAGATCAACAACACGTGATCGGGCGGCGGCGCTCCATGCGGCGCCCCGCATGGCGGCGCCCCGTGCTGCTCACCGGAAGGCCGAGGCGGGCGGCGCGGGTGAGGGCTTGGCGCTCGCGTCGCGCACCGGCGCCGCGCCGCCCGTGAAGTCGGCGAGCTCCCGCCCGTGCTGGACCCGCCCGGGGTGCGGGTCCCCCGCGATCCGCCGGGTCAGCTCGGCGACGGGCAGCGGCACGGCCGAGCCGACGAGCACCGCGTTGCCGAACCGCTTGCCGCGCAGCACCGTCGGGTCGGCGGCGAGCGCGAGCTCGGGGAAGACACCGGCGGCGGTGGCGATCTGGCCCCGCAGATGCGCGAGCGGCGGCCCGTCCGCGAGATTGGCGGCGTAGGTGCCGTCCGGCTTGAGCACCCGGCGTACGTCGTCGAGGAACTCGGTGCTGGTCAGATGGGCGGGGGTGCGGGCGCCGCTGAACACGTCCGCGATGACGAGGTCGGCCCAGCCGTCGGGAAGCTTGGCGAGCCCGGCCCGTGCGTCGCCGCCCCGCACCCGGATCCGGGCCCCGGGGTCGAGCGGCAGCTCCCGGCGCACCAGCTGGACGAGGGCGGCGTCGAGCTCGACGATCTGCTGGCTGGAGCGCGGCCGGGTCGCCGCGATGTAGCGGGCCAGGGTGAAGGCGCCGCCGCCGAGGTGCAGGACGTTCATGGGCCGGCCCGGCGCGACCGCGAGGTCGATGACGTGGCCGAGGCGGCGCTGGTACTCGAAAGTCAGCCGGTCCGGCGCGGCGAGGTCCACGTGCGACTGGGGTGCCCCGTCGAGCAGCAGCGTCCATCCGCCGGACCGGTCCCGGTCGGGTATGAGCTCCGCGAGCCCGCCGTCCACCGCCTCCACGACGGGTTCCGGACCCGACCCCCGCCGCCTGCTGCTCTTCGCCATCCGGCCATTATCGACCGGGCGTGCGGGTGCCGCCTTCCCGCACGGGCGCGATTCGGACGCCCGCCTCGCAGATACCGTCGGCCGCCTCGATCATCCGGGCCGCCTCACCCAGCGCGGCCCGCAGCAGGCCGGGGTCGGTGACCTCGGTGGTGTTCGGCGGGAGCAGCCAGCCCGAGCCGGTGACGGGCGGCTCGACGGGGAGCCCCGACAGGCGCAGGCCGCGTCCGTTGGTCTCCGTACAGGCGCTGCCCGGCACGTCCCAGGCGGCGGCGGTGCCGGACGGCACGAGGAAGCCGAGGGTGTCGCAGGCCCCGTCGTGCAGGACCGGGCCGACGGCGGCGGGGGCGGCGCCGCGGCGAATGATGTCGACGGCCTCAAGCCCTTGGCGCGCGGGCACGGTCACCAGGTCGCAGGGCTCATCGGCGCCGCACAGCTGCGCCGAAGGGGCGCCCGGACGCGGTGCGTTCGGCGGGTGGGCGGTCGTCGGTTGCGTACCGGAGACGGTGAAGTCGGTGGGGGTGTCGGTGTTCACGCGGTCCTCCAACAAGGCAAGCCCTCCGCTTCTGCGCGGCGTCTGGCGCTCTCCACATGGTTCAACGCCCGTGCGCGTCAAGGGGAACGGCGGCACGCCGCCGCAAAGGATGGCAGTTCATGGCGGATCGCGGGTGAGATATCCGTTTTGTAGGCAAACGCTGCGTGAACAGGCCGTCACAGAAGGTACGTTCTTGCTCCGCACCACCCCGCCAGAGAGAGCTGTCGAGCCATGGCGCCGTCACCAGATCCCCAGGCAGACCCCCCGGTGAACACGCGGACTCCACCGACACCGCGCCGGCTCACGCGGGAACCCCGGGAGCCCAACGCGGCCTTCCGGGCGCTGCGGGGTGCCCGTTCCCCTGGGGAGTTCGCGGCCGCGGTCCGCCGCGCCGCCCGCGAGATCGGCGAGCAGGTCGCGTGCGACGCGCGCTACATCGGGCGGGTGGAGAACGGCGAGATCCGCTGCCCCAACTATGCGTACGAAAGGGTCTTCCGGCACATGTTCCCGGGTTTGACCCTGGCGGAGTTGGGGTTCTCGGCACGGGAGGCGGTGCGCGGCCGAGGGGCCCGCCCCCTCACCGACTCCCCTCTCCCCGACTCCCTCCTCCCCAACTCTCCCTTCGCCGACGGCCCCTTCATCCGTCTGGCACCCCGCCCCGAACCCGTCGACACCTACCCGTCCGACCGACAACCGCCCTACCTTCTCCCCCCTTTGCACCCACTGCCACTGCCTCTGCACGACCACCACGACCACCGGTACCACCAGAACCACGAGGAGAGCGACGTGCTGCGTCGCGCATTCATGACCGGGTCCACCACCGCGGTGGCGGCCGTCTCACTGGGCCTCAGCCCGGTACCCGCACACTCCGTCCAGCGCGTCGGCGAGGCCGAGGTGAGCGCCGTCGAGGACGCGGTGCGCCGGATCAGACTCCTGGACGACCGGCACGGCGCGGACACGCTGTACCAGCGTGCCGCTCAGCCGCTGCGGACCGCGTACGCCCTGCTCGACGCGAGTGCCGCCCGGCGTGCCACCCAGGAGAGACTGCACTCGGGCGCGGGCGAACTGGCCATCTCCGTTGGCTGGTTGGCGCATGATTCGGGCCGCTTCGGCGAGGCCCGCTCGCACTACGCGGAGGCGCTCGCCACGGCTCGCCTCGCCGGCGACCCCGCGCTCGAAGCGCACGCGTTCTGCAACATGTCGTTCCTGGCCCGGGACATGGGCCGGCCGCGCGAGGCGATGCGGGCGGCGCAGGCGGGCGAGCACGCGGCGCGGCCGCTCGGCTCGGCCCGGCTGCTCTCCTTGCTGGCGCTGCGCGAGGCGGGCGGCTGGGCGGGGCTCGGCGACCGTTCCGCGTGCGAGGAGTCGCTCGGGCGGGCGCACGGCCTGTTCGCGCGGGGCGCCTCGGACGCCGACCCCGAGTGGATGAGCTTCTTCGTCGAGGCCGAGCTGGAGATGCTCCAGGCGCAGTGCTTCTCGGCGCTGGGCGACTGGGGGCAAGCTGCCCGGCACGCGCGCCGGGCGGCGGCGCTCCAGGACCCGTACTTCACGCGGAACCTCGCCCTGTACCGGGCGGAGCTCGCCGACGATCTCGCGCGTGCGGGTGCGCCCGCCGAATCCGCGGCGGCGGGCCAGCAGGTCCTGGACCTCCTGACCCAGGTCCGCTCCACCCGCATCCAGGCCATGCTGGCGGACACGTCCCGCCTCCTGACCCCGCACCGGGCCGCGCCCGAGGTGGCGGCGTTCCTGGAACGGAGGGCGGCGGTAGCCGTGTAACCCCGCGGACGGGCGCGCAGTTCCCCGCGCCCCTGAACTGCTCGACGCCGGCCCACACCGGCACAGCCAGCCCGTCCGGCACTTGAGGACGAGCACCCTTCAGGCGTGAACGGGGTCTGGGCGGGGAGCCCCGGGGAGCTGCCACCCCCGAGTAGCCGCACGGGATCGGGGTCCCCCTTGCTCCTTAAGGGCTTGGGGGAGGGTGGGCGGACCCCGCCCGCCCGGTCAGCTCACCGCTCAAGGTGCCCCGTATCGTTCCACCGCTCAAGCGCCGGCGCCCCATACGCCCACCCCAGCACCGACAGCGACGTCGGATCGAGCCGGATCCGCGCCGCGAAGGCGATGGGCTCGCCCAGCCACCGCGCCGCGATGGACCGCAGAATGTGCCCGTGCGCGAAGACCAGCACGTCCCGCTCGGCGGACCGCGCCCACGCCACCACCTCGTCCGCCCGCGCGGCGACCTCCGCCAGGCTCTCCCCGTCCGGCACCCCGTCCCGCCAGATGAACCACCCCGGCCGCACCGCCTGGATCTCGGGCGGCGCCATGCCCTCGTACGCCCCGTAGTCGTACTCCATGAGCGCGTCCCACGGCTCGGCCCGCTCCCCGAAGCCGGCGAGTTCGCAGGTCTCCGCGGCCCGGACCAGCGGGCTCGTGCGGACCTCGGCGCCGGCCAGCGCGTCCCACGGGGAGCGGTGCAAGCGCTCGCCGAGCAGCTTCGCACCGCGCCGGCCCTCGTCGAGGAGGGGGATGTCGGTCCGGCCGGTGTGCTTGCCCGCGAGCGACCACTCGGTCTGCCCGTGCCGGGCCAGCAGGATGCGCGGTGCGGCGGCTGCCATGGGTGTTCACTCCCGATGCCGTACAAGGCGTGACTAGACGTGACCTGGTGCAACGAGGCGCGCCCATTCCCGGTGAAAGAGCCCGGGCAAGGCCAAATCGTGCGCATCCATCATCCCGCACCCCCCGGGCAACCCGACGCCCGGCCCCGACGTCTCACCCCGGACACCCCCCGCACCGGGGTGCTGTGCGCACACGACCGCGTACACCGTACGGTTGAACGCACGCCGAAAACCCGTTGGCCCCCAGAGGGCAGTCCGATGACCAAGTGGGGGGACCCTTCCGGATGCAGTTGCCGCACCATGCCACGCGACCGCGCTGGTGGACCGAACTCCCCCTGATCGCGATCATGTACGCGGCGTACTCGCTCGGACGGCTGATCGTACGCGGCGACGAGGCGCGGGCCACCGAGCACGGGCTGTCCATCCTGCGCCTGGAGAAGTCGCTCCACCTCAACGCCGAGCACCCGCTGAACCGGCTGTTCACGCACACCCCGGCGCTCGGCATACCCGCCGACTTCATCTACGCCTCGCTGCACTACCTGATCACCCCGGCCGTCCTGATCTGGCTGTTCCGCCGGCGCCCGACGCAGTACCGGGCGGCCCGCACCTGGCTGATGACGTCCACGCTGCTCGGCCTCATCGGCTTCACGTTCCTGCCGACGTGCCCGCCCCGGCTGCTCCCCGCCGTGCAGGGTTTCACGGACACGATGGCGCAGTACGGCACGTACGGCTGGTGGGGCGGCGAGGCGAGCGCGCCGCGCGGCATGGGCGGGATGACCAACCAGTTCGCCGCGATGCCCAGCCTGCACGTCGGGTGGGCGCTGTGGTCCGGGGTGATGCTGTGGCGGTTCGGCGGCAGCCGGATCACGAAGATCGCCGCCGTCGCGTACCCGCTGACCATCACGTTCGTGGTGATGGGTACCGCCAACCACTATCTTCTCGACGCGGTCGCGGGCGTCGCCGTGATGGGGATCGGGCTGCTGCTCTCGAAGCCGCTGCTGCGCCTCGCGGACCGCGTGCGTGCCCGTTTCGCGCCCGCCCCTTCCGCCACCCGTGCCCCGATTGTCAGTCCTGGATGCCAGACTTCCCCGGGTGAGCCAATCCCTGGGCAGCGGACCTCCTCCCGCATCCCCGCAGAAGCCGTCGACGGCGCTCCGTCGAAGGCTCGCTGAACTACGCGGCCCGGCGGTCCCGGCCAGGCCGCTGGACGCCCGCGCGCTCGCGGCGCTCGCCGCCAACCCGGGGTGCCGCAGACGCGCCCTGCTCGACGGCGCCGGGGTGGACAAGGGCGCGCTCGCGGAGGCGATCGGTTCGCCGTCGGCGGCGTTCGGCCAGTCGCAGTTCGCGTTCATGCGGGGCAACGCGTTCGAGGCGAAGGTCAAGGGCGACGGCGGCACCGAGCTGCTCCGCCTGCTGTACGAGCGGATGGGCACCGGCGACGAGCCGCAGGGCGACGCCCTGACACCCGACCTCGCCGCGGCCGGCCCCGAGGGCCGCGCCGCCCGCACGGCGCTCGCTCTGCGCGAGGCGACGGCGGCCGGCGCCTGGGCGCTGCTCGACCACCCGATGCTCGCCCTCGAAGTGGCCGGCTCCCCGGCCTACCTGGAGCCGGACGCGGTGGTGGTGCACCCCGACGGCCGCTGGACGGTCGTCGAGATCAAGTCCTTCCCCATGATCGACGCGGCGGCCGACCCGTCGAAGGTGGGCGCCGCCGCCCGCCAGTCCGCGGTGTACGTCCTCGCCCTTGAGCGGGTCGCGGAGCGTACCGAGGGCGCCGCGGTGGACCACTCGGTCCTGCTGGTCTGCCCGAAGGACTTCTCCAACCTGCCGACCGCCTCGGTGGTCGACGTACGTAAACAACTGTCGGTCACCCGGCGCCAGTTGACGCGCCTCACCCATGTCGAGTCCATCGCCGACGCGCTGCCGCCAGGCACCACCTTCGACCTCGACGGCCAGTCGGGCGCGGCCCTGACCTCGGCGGTCGAGGCGGTGCCCGCGGTGTACGCGCCGGAGTGCCTGTCCGCGTGCGAGCTGGCCTTCCACTGCCGTGGCCGCGCCCGCGAGCAGAACATGGTGACGGCGCTCGGCCGCCCACTGCGCGGCGAGCTCGGCGCCCTGACGACCGTAGGCGAGGTCCTGGCCGCGGCACGCGGCGAGGCGGGCGACCCCGCCGACCCGACGGTGGCGGCGGTCCGCCGCGCGGCCGCCCTGCGCGCGGAAGCACTCGGCAAACCCGGCATGACCACCGAGCCCACCCCGGACGCAGACGGCACGTGGGTCGGCGCGGACGTCCAGGCCACCGGGGCCGGCCCGGATCCACGGGCCACCGGGGTCACCGCGAACGCAGAAGGCACCGGCACCGCCCCGACCCTCGCCGCCCCGCGCAGCGGAACGGCCGCCGCCGACGCGAGCGCCCAGGGAGGAGCCCCGTGTCGCTGATCTCCACCCTGGCCCGCCTCGAAGCCGTCGAGTGCGGCCGCGCCCAGCCGCTGGCCACCGTCCGCCACCGTCACCTCTCCGAGCGGCCGCTCGTCTTCGTGCCGCTCACCACGGCCGGCGAGGCGGGCGCGCCGCTCGGCGCCCTGGTCGGCACCGACCGCGACGCCCCGACGCTGCTCGTGGTCCCCCAGCCCCGCGACCGCGACCTGCGTTTCACCTTCCTCGCCGACCTCGCCGAGGCCGTCCTGCCGTACCTGGACGCGTACGCGGGCGACATCGAGCTCACCGAGCGCTCCGAGACCGACCCGGAGACGGGGAAGAAGACCAAGGTCGAGGTCGAACTGTGCGCGGACGCACCGCAGTTGATCGTGCCCGGCCGGGCCGGCATCGACTTCGTCCGCCTCCTCGGCCGCTCGATGCGGTTCCGCCGTACCGCCGAGCAGGATCCGGACGCGCCCTATCCGGCGCCGCCCCGGGTCCCGTTGCTCGGCCGCTGGTTCACGCACTACGCCGAGCGCGCCCGCACCCCCGGCTCCGCGCTGCTGCTCGCCACGACCGACCTCCTGGGCCGGCACTGGGCGACCGGCCAGTCCAGCCTCGAGGACCAGCACCTGGGCGCCCTGCTCGCCTGGATCGACCCGCCCGACGGCCAGTCGGGGGCCGACGCGGCGCTGCGCGCGGAGCTGGCGCGGGGCGCCGACGGCCAGCTCCTGTGTCCACCGGCCGGCCCCGCCACCGACCCGGCGTTCGACAACCGGCTGCTCGCCCCGGCGGTGGAGCGCTACGACCGGGCCCGGCAGGCGCTCCAATCCGCCGAGGACGGCCTGGCCGCCGACGAACGCCTCGGCCAACTGGCCACAGCCGAACGGGAGATCCGCCGCCTGCTCATGGCGCAGCTCATGCCCACCTGGTCCGCGGTGTGGCGCGCCCTCGACCTGCTGCGGGAGCTGCCCGAGGGCGAGCGGGCGGCGGCGCGCTGGACGAGCGACCGCTGGTCGTTCACCGGCCACCGCGACCGGATCACCGCGGGCGAGCCGCCCCAGCCGCGCCGCGACGACGCGGTGACCGCCGCGACCAAGCTGCTGCGCCGCGAGCGGGCCCAGGCCGAGCTGGAGGCGGGCGAGGCGCTCGACGACCCGCTGGTGATGGCGGGCCGCAGGCTCGCGGGCGAGGCGTTCGCGGGCGAGGTGGTCGAGGTGACCCCGGCGTGGTCGGAGTCCAAACGCCCGAGCCCGCGCCCCCTGATCACCTTCCGCACGGACGACGCCCCGCACCTCGCCGAGGGCACGAAGGTCTACCGCACCCTGGACGGCAAGCCGCAGAAGGCCGAGTTGGTGACGTACGAGACCGCGGGGGCGGGCGGTTCCGCCGGGGCGGACGGGGCTGCGGGGGCGGACGGGGCCGTGCGAGACCGGGCCGCGGGAGAACGGGCCGCGGGAGAACGGGCCGGCGGCGAGAGCGTCCTGGTGCTGCGCGTCCTGGACAAGATGGGACGCGGCAAGGACCCGGCGCCCGGCTCCGTGCCCGAGAAGGGCGACCGCGTGTGCTGGACGCTCTTCGAGCACGACCAGCGCGGCGCGCCCAAGCTGCCCGACCCGGAAGCCACCCCCTGGACCCACGGCGGCCCGCCCGGCTCCGCCACCGCCGAGCAGCCCGACGCCGCCACCCCTGAGGACCTCCTGTGACCGCCTTCGACCCGGGCACGGCCGCGGCCGAGGCCACCGACGCGATCCTCGCCGACACGCTGCACGGCACGAGCCGCGGCGTCGTCGTGGACTCGCCGCCCGGCGCCGGCAAGTCGACTCTCGTGGTGCGTGCCGCACTCGAACTGGCCGCCGCCGGGCGCCCGTTGATGGTGGTCGCCCAGACCAACTCGCAGGTCGACGATCTCGTGGTCCGCCTCGCCGAGAAGGCTCCCGACCTGCCGGTCGGCCGGCTGCACAGCAGCGACAGCGACCCGTACGACAAGGTCCTTGACGACCTGGAGAACGTACGGAAGTCGGCGAAGGCGGGTGATCTCGCGGGGCTCGACGTGGTGATCTCCACGTCCGCGAAGTGGGCGCATGTGAAGGATGTCGAGCCGTGGGGCCACGCGATCGTGGACGAGGCGTACCAGATGCGTTCGGACGCGCTGCTCGCGGTGGCCGGGCTCTTCGAGCGGGCGCTGTTCGTGGGCGACCCGGGCCAGCTCGACCCGTTCGCGATCGCCGACGCCGAGCAGTGGGCGGGGCTGTCCTACGACCCGTCGGCCAGCGCGGTCTCCACCCTCCTCGCGCACAACCCCGAGCTGCCCCAGCACCGCCTTCCGGTGTCGTGGCGGCTTCCGGCGTCGGCGGCGCCGCTGGTGTCGGACGCGTTCTATCCGTTCACGCCGTTCCGCAGCGGCACCGGCCACGGCGACCGGCGGCTGGCGTTCGGCGTCGCGTCGGACGGCTCGGCGGCGGACCGCGCCGTCGACGAGGCCGCCCGGTCGGGCTGGGCCCTCCTGGAGCTGCCGGCCCGGCACACCCCGCGCACCGACCCGGAGGCGGTGCACGCCGTCGCCCTCGTCGTACGCCGCCTCCTGGACCGGGGTGGCGCCGCGACCAGCGAGCGTTCGCCGGACCCGGTCCCGCTCACGGCGGACCGGGTCGCGGTCGGCACCGCCCACCGCGACCAGGCGGCTGCGGTCCGCGCGGCGCTCGCGGAGCAGGGTGTGAGCGGGGTGGCCGTCGACACGGCCAACCGGCTCCAGGGCCGGGAGTTCGACGTGACGGTCGTCCTGCACCCGCTGTCGGGCCGCCCGGACGCGACCGCCTTCCACCTGGAGACGGGCCGACTGTGCGTCCTGGCCTCCCGCCACCGGCACGCCTGCATCGTGGTGTGCCGCGCGGGCGTGAGCGACCTCCTGGACGACCACCCCTCGACGGAGCCGGTCCAGCTGGGCGTGACGGTGAAGTTCCCGGACGGCTGGGAGGCGAACCACGCGGTGCTGTCGCATCTGGCGGAACATCGAGTGGGCTGGCGCGCCTGACCCCGGGGGGCATATGGACGCCAGACAGCGCCGCTTCCGTGAGCAAGGTCGGCGGACCACCGCATCGTCCGGCGCCCCGGGCCCGGGTTCGCGGCGCGGGCCCCGCCGCCCTCCGGCCGTCCCCCCGGCAGGGCCCCCTTGCGCAGGCGCGGGAGAATGGACGGTGGCCCGGGGCGCCCGGAGCCGAGCGTCGACCTGCCCTGGGAGGACAGACATGCCGGAGCACGAGCGGAACGAGGAGCGGCAGCGGCTGCGGCCGGCGCCGTTGCTCTTCGAGCCGTCCGAGGCCACCGCCGACCCGGAACACTTCTTCGACCTGGAGTCCATGGAGGACCCCCGGGCACTCCTGAGCCGTTCGACCGAGCTGGCCCTGGCCTTCCGGGCGGCCGCCGACCGGGCGGTCGAGTTCCAGGCGATCGCGGCGGCCCAGCTCGCCGACCCGCGCCGCTTCGACCGGCTCACCCCCGCCGACGTGGCGGAACGGGCGCAGTGGACCGAGGACTACGCGAAGAAGATGATCGAGTTCGGCCGCGACCTGCTGCGCAACGCCGACGTCCCCTAGGAGTTGGCGACGGCTCGGCCGCCCGCGCCGAGCCCCGTCCGCCCCTGCCGCGCAGTCCTGAGCGGCCCGTACCCGGGGCGCCGGTTTCGCCGCCGCCCAAGCCGCTGGTGCTGGGCCGCCGCCCAAGCCGCTGGTGCTGGCCCGCCGCCCAAGCCGCTGGTGCTGGCCCGCCGCCCAAGCCGCTGGTGCTGGCCCGCCGCCCAAGCCGCTGGTGCTGGGCCGTCGCCCGAGCCCTGGTTCCGCAGTCGCCCGCCCCGTCGGCGGGCGCGCCCCGGGCATATGCCGGGCCGCAAGATACGCCTCCCCGCCCCGCCCTGTCCCGGTTTCCGCCAACCCGCCGGGGCGGGGTCCGCCCGGCCGGTAGACGTAGAGCATGAGCAGCGGCGATGGCAACGGCGGAAGCGGCGGCATGCGGCAGATGGAGACGGGTGGTGCCGGCCTCACGACGGTGAGCCGGTACGGGGGCGGACAGGCAGGGGGCGCCGACACCCTCACAGCCGTAAGCCGGCGCGGCGGCCAGGCCGGGACCCACGGCGCCCTCGACGCCCTCGACGTCTTCTCCGTCCTCCGGGACGAGGGACGCCATCAGGCCGGTGAGGTGACCGCAGCGGGCGCCGCCTGGCTGTCGTCCGCGTCCGGTCACGCGCGCAGCACCCTCGCTCTGTGGGAGGCCCGGCCGACCGCGCCCGGGGTGCTGCCCTGCGGGTCGGTCTTCGACGTGGTCAACGTCCCGTCGATGTTCGGGCGCCGCATGCTCGACCGGTTGTGGGCCGAAGGCCCCGGCTCGGGTCCCGTCGCGATCCACCGCGGCCGCATGCTCCTGTTCGCCGCCCCCGGCACCGCGCAGCGCCTGCCCTCGCTCCTGGAGTGGGAGGAGTGGCACCGCCCGGACGCGCCGGTACCGCCGCTGCTGTGCCACGGCGCCGGTGACGCCGTCACCGTCCCGGCCCTGGTGCGCCCGGAGCGGGAGAACACCGGCGCCGCCCGCTGGCTGGTCGCCCCCGACACCCGCCGCCCCTGGCTGCCCGGGCCCGACGTCCTGCTGTGGGCCTGCGTCCGGGCCGCCCGGAACGAGACCGCGTTCGAGACCACGTACGAGACCGCGAAAGAGACCGGGAGCGGAGCCACGAACGGGCCCGCGGACGCTTCCCGGATTTCGATTTTTCCTCGCGCCGATCAGGATGCTAATGTCTACGACGTCAGCAGGCGCCGCTAGCTCAGTTGGTTAGAGCAGCTGACTCTTAATCAGCGGGTCCGGGGTTCGAGTCCCTGGCGGCGCACAGACGAAAGAAGCCCCTCGCGCGAGCGGGGGGCTTCTTTGCTGCCCTGACCAGGGCGGATGCCGGAGCCGATACCGAAGACGCCACCGCGTTGCACCGGTCAGTGGGAGATCTTGACCGTCCACGCCCCCGACTTCGTCCGCCCCTCCGCCTCGATCCTGATGCCCTCGCCCGGCACGGTGAACGTCTCGCCCACGCCGACCGGCGCGTCCGCGAGCGCCGGGTACACCGACTTCTCCCAGCACCCTTCCGTGTCCGGGTGCGCGTCGAGCACCTCGACCGGGCCGCCGCCGGACCCGGACCCGCTGTTGACCCGGTAGACCAGGAGCCCCGAGGCGCAGCTCGCCCGGTCGAGGCCGGCCGGTTCGCGGACCTCGATGGCGATGGCGCGGTCCTCGCCGGTGCGGACCACCGCGAGCCGCTTGCCCGCGACGCCCGCCTTCGCGGGGGACGCGGACAGCGGCTCCAGGGTGATCCTCGTCGTGCCGTCGCCGGTCACGCAGCTGACCTCGCGCCGGTCGATCCAGCCGAGCTTCCACTTCTGCCAGGCGAACAGGTCGGGCGCCGTACCGAATTGACTGCCCATCACATCCCAGTCGCCGACGTAGGTGTCCCAGTCGCCGCTCTTGCCGTCCTGCGGCCGGTGGTAGAGGTCCGGCAGGTCGAAGACGTGCCCGGTCTCGTGGGCCAGCACGTTGCGGTCCGGCGGGTGGTGCTCGAAGACGGTCACGGCCCGGTTGATGTCCCGGCCGTCCGCCCGCACCGGCCGCTCGAAGTTGACCACCTTGGTGGCGTCCGAGTCGACGCCGGGCGCGTCCGGGTCGGCGACCAGATACACGATGTCGTACCGGGAGAAGTCGGTCGTCGGGTCGGCCGCGCTGATCGCGTCCTTGAGGTAGCGGCTGCGCTGGCGCGGGTCCCAGTCCCGCTCCATGCGGTACGAGGTCGACGCGGCCGGCATCCGCACCCAGGCCTGCTGCGGCTCGGCGTCGAGCCGGAACTTGCCGTACGAGGCCTGCTCGAAGAAGCGGCTGGTGGCGGGGAAGTAGTCGGAGGCCAGGTCTTTGGGGGCGGTGGCGGGCTGCGAGTCCGGGAAGGACAGGAAGACCATCACCGCCTTGAGGGCGCGGACCGGGCGCGGGTAGGCAAAGTTCCAGGTGTTGACGCCGAGCGAGTGGTGGGCGTCGGTCCTCGGCAGGGCGCAGGGCAACTCGGAGTCGGCCGCGACCGCGGGCCCCGTCACCAGCGAGATGGCGGCGAGCGCCGCGAGGGAGGTGAGGGCCGCGGCCGCGCTCCGCAGCCGGACACGCTCCACTCCCCCGGGTGTCTGGGGACCCTGCACGGCGACCTCCGGGAGCGGGATGCGAGACGTCCCACCCACTTTGTGCAGGTTTATATGAATATGCCCTGTTTCGATGCCCCAGAAGGGTGAGGGTGTACGACACCCCGATGACTTACGCAAAGTCACGACCGATCACCGAGAGCCCGAGCCCGGCCACACCCGCGCAGAAACGATCGGTCAACGATCGACACGGAACTCCGGGTGCTCATGATCACCACGGTGAAGCTGGATCGCGCCGTGCGCCAACCTCTATGATCGGCACACTTTCCAGCGTGGATCCGGCCTCCTGGGGCCGGCGTCCACCCCGGCCGAAGACCCCGGCCACCTCCGTACTACCTCTGCACAACTCGAATGCACTGCGGGAGCCAGCGGTGAGCGGAACCTCCGAAGGACCGGGTCGAGCACCCGGGACCATCCGGCCGCCCGTCACAGAGCGTCATACGGACCGGATCGCAGGCGTCCTGGCGGAACGCCCCCCGGAACACGCCCAGAACTCCGACCCGCGAACGGGGCGCACCACACAGAACGGACTGCGCGCCGACCAGGCCGAGCGCGCCGAGCGCGCCGGTCGCACCGAACACACTGAGCGCGCCGAACACCCCGACCGCACGGAACACACCGGTCGCACCGACCACCCCGACCGAGCCGAACACAGCGACCGGGCCGGCCGCCTTGAGCAGACCGAGCGCTACGCGGCGGGCCGCACGGCATCCGAAGTGCGGGACTACCGGGCCGCGTTCAACGCCGCCCATCTCGCGATGGCGGTCGTCGACCGCGAGGGCAGCGTCGTCGCGGCCAACGACGCGCTCGGCGAACTCCTCGGCACCGACCCCGAGGCGTTGCGCGAGCAGGACGCGGCCGACCTCGTCGACCTGGCCGCCGACCACCGCACCTGGCACGCCTACCGCGAGGTGCTGCGCGGCGCCCGCAACCGGTTCCGCTGCACCCGCCGCCTCAAGCACCCCGACGGGCACTCACTCTGGGCCGAGGTCACCGTGGCCCCCGTACCGGACAGTTCGAGCGTGCTGCTCTCCATCGCCGACATCAGCGACCGGCGTGAACTCCAGGCGCGCCTGCGCCACCTCCAGATGCACGACCCGGTCACCCGGCTTCCCAACCGCACCCTCTTCTTCGAGCGGCTCACCGCCGCGCTCGAAGCATCCACGTACGACAACGGCGGCACCGGCCGCATCGGGATCTGCTACCTCGACCTCGACGGGTTCAAGGCGGTCAACGACACGCTCGGCCACCGGGTCGGCGACCGGCTGCTCAGCGCGGTGGCGGCCCGCCTCACCGAGTGCGCCGACCAGAGCGGGTACGCGCGCAGCGGCGGCCACTTGGTGGCGCGGCTCGGCGGCGACGAATTCGCCGTCCTCGTCGAGGATTCCACGGGTACGGAGCAGCTGGCCGAGCTCGCCCGTTCCGTACTGAAAGCGCTGCAGCGGCCCTTCGACCTGGCGGGCCAGCGCCTGTCGGTGTCGGCCTCGATCGGGGTGGTGGAGCGGGCCGGCTCCGGCACATCGGCGACCGGTCTGATGCAGGCCGCCGACACCACGCTGTACTGGGCGAAGGCCGACGGCAAGGCCCGCTGGACGCTCTTCGACCCCGAGCGCAACGCGCACCGCATGACCCGCCAGGCGCTCTCGTCCACGCTCCGCCCGGCCGTGGAGCGCGGTGAGTTCACGCTTGAGTACCAGCCGCTGGTGGGGATGGCCGACGGAGTCGTGCACGGCGTCGAGGCGCTGGTGCGCTGGAACCACCCCCAATTCGGGATGCTTCCGCCGAATCGGTTCATCGGGATCGCCGAAGAGGACGGCTCGGTGGTGCAGCTCGGCCGCTGGGTGCTGCGCACGGCGTGCCGGCAGGCCAGGCGCTGGCAGGTCGAGCACCCGGGTGTGCCGCCGGTGTTCGTGAGCGTCAATGTCGCGGTGCGCCAAGTGTGGGACTCCGACCTGGTGACGGATGTCGCGGAGATCCTCGAAGAGACCCAACTGGCCCCGGAACTGCTCCAGTTGGAGCTGACGGAGTCCGCGGTGATGGGCTCGGCGGGCCGCCCGCTCCAGGCCCTCCAGGCGCTGTCCGACATGGGCGTGCACATCGCGATCGACGACTTCGGGACGGGCTACTCCAACCTCGCCTATCTGAGCCGGCTGCCCGTCTCCGTGCTCAAGCTGGACGGTTCCTTCGTGCGCGGCTTCCAGTACGACGAGGGGGGCGCCCATCCCAGCCCGGCCGACGAGACCATCGTCGAGGCGATGGTGCAGCTCGCGCACCGGCTCGGCCTCACCGTCACCGCCGAGTGCGTGGAGACCACCGAGCAGGCGACCCGGCTGGCCCGCATCGGCTGCGACACCGGCCAGGGCTGGCTGTACTCGCGCGCCGTCACGCCGGATCGGATCGCGAAGATGATCGCCGTCAGCCCGCAGAAGGTCTGAGGCGCGCGGCACACGGTGTCGGCCGCCCCGCTCCCCTGAATGCAACAGGGAGCGGGGCGGCCGCGTGTGCGCGTGTGACTCATGTCCATGTGCGCGCGGGGGGTGCCGGGGAGAGCGGATCAGCAGGCGCCGAGATCCTGCCAGACGCCCCACTGTCCGGTGGTGCCGGGCTGCTCGCCCTTGGTCCACCACTGGGCCTTCCAGGTGTGACCCCCGTAGGAGACCTGGTTGCCGCCGGTGTAGGTGGCGGCGCTGTCCCATGCGGCGGCGGTGCAGCCACCGGGCTTCGGAGACGGGCTGTTGGTGGCGGTCGGCGTCGGCGACGGGGAGTTGGTGGCCGTCGGCGTCGGGTCCGGGGTCGAGGACGGCGAGGAGCCGACCGCGTCCACGATGTCGTTGAGCAGGGTGGTCTTGTCGTCGAGGCCGAGCAGGCTGTACATCATGGCGCCGGCGAGACCGCGCTGGTGGGCGTAGTCGGCGCGGGCCTGGATGGACTGCTTGTCGAGGCCGGTGAAGAACTCGCCGTCCTTGTAGAAGTACGAGGCCTTCGCGTCGGCGTCCCAGAAGGTGGTCGCCGGGTTGTCGACGATGCCGCCGAGCTCCTTGTAGAGCGCGGTGCCCGCGACCTGGCTGGTGGGCCGGGCGTTGGAGGGGCCGGTCGCGCTCTGGCCGAGCCCGTTGTTGGTCGCGGGGACGCCCTTCCAGCCGCGGTAGTAGAACTCGTACCCGAGCGTGATCTTGTTGGCGGGGAAGCCGCCGGCTATGCCGTAGGCGGGGTTGCCGTCGATCCAGGAGTCGATCGCGTTGGAGATCGAGTACTTCTGGGTGCCGGGCTTGATCACGTCGGTGGGGTCGTTGGCCGGCGAGACCAGCGGGGACTGGTGGTAGGCCGGTCCCGTCGCGTTCCAGGCGCCGTGCATGTCGTACGTCATGATGTTGGCGTAGTCGAGGGACGCGCCGATCTTGTCCGTCTCGATGTTCTTGATCTTGTCCTGGCCGGCCGGGAGCGCCGCCGTCAGGAGGTAGTGCTTGCCGCCGTGCGCGGAGCCGTACGCGTCGAGCTGCTTGCGGAACTCGGCGAGCAGGGCGGTGTAGTTGGCCTTGTCCTCGGCGCCGTAGTGGTTGCCGAGGTGGCCGTCGGGCGAGCCCGGGTACTCCCAGTCGATGTCGACGCCGTCGAAGATCCCGGCCGCGGCGCCGGCACCGCCGTATCCGCCTTCGGACGGCAGATTGCCGGCGATGTACTGGTCGATGCAGGACGACACGAACTTCTTGCGGCTGGCATCGGTGAACGCGGCGTCGTGGAAGTACTTGGAGTAGGTCCAGCCGCCGATCGAAATGTTGATCTTCAGCTTGGGGTACTTGGCCTTCAATTCCTTGAACTGGTTGAAGACGCCCACGATCGGCTGGTTCCAGGTGTCGGCGACGCCGCTGACGCTGTCGGCGGCCGCGAACGACTTCTGGTAGTCGGCGAACGAATCGCCCGCCCCGTCACCGGCGTTGGGGTTGTTGTCGTCGCCCGCCGCCTTGTTCGCCTCGAAGCAGGTGAGGTTGGTGGGGTCGATGTTGCCGAACGAGTAGTTCAGGACGTCCAGTTTGCCGGCGATGCCGCGGGTGTCGAGGTGCTTGGGGTAGAAGGCGTTCCCGTACACGCTCCACTGGTCGTAGTACGCGATCTTCACGCCGCCGGTGGAGGGCGCGGCGGCGTTCTGGGCGGAGCCCTGCGCGCTGTCGGCGGCGGACGCGGTACCGAGG
Source organism: Streptomyces sp. NPDC048361 (assembly GCF_040651795.1). Lineage (NCBI taxonomy): Bacteria > Bacillati > Actinomycetota > Actinomycetes > Kitasatosporales > Streptomycetaceae > Streptomyces > Streptomyces sp. NPDC048361. The sequence continues at coordinate 119,361 of NZ_JBEZKW010000002.1, read as the reverse complement.
CCCGCGAATGCGGCGAGGGCGCCGGCGGCGAGCACGGCGGTGCTCAAGGCGGCAACGAGAGGTCTGCGGCGTTGCAAGACGGGCCTCCGGGGGGTGGGGCACGAGGGGGTGCGGGGAAGGGCGGTTGAGGAAGTGATAGCGATCGGATACCGGCCACGTCAATGGTCTGAACCAAATTGAGGACTAGACCAATTTGGCGGCGAATCCGCTTGTCGGGGGGTGAGTTGCGCCGCTTTGCTCCCGGCGGAACCAGCCATGGCGGGCCGCGTGCGCCCACCGCACCCCGGCCCCCCGAGGTGAACCAGTCCCCCACAAACCCCGAACTTCCCCGACCCCGGCCACCCGCCCCGGCCCCCTTTCCCGGCCGGGACCCCCACCCCGCCAAGGGGGAAGCCGGGGACACCCCAGTGCCGTCAGGGGCGCGGGGAACTGCCGGTCGGCTGCGGACCGTGCCCGCTTGCTCGCGCAGTTCCCCGCGCCCCCAGCGGACCGGGGTAAGCCGCAACCGCATGGTTGGCCGCGCCCCCAGCGGCGTGCGGTCAGCCGCAACCGCACGATTGGCCGCGACCCCAGCGGACTGCGGTGAGCCTCATCCGCCCGGATGCCCTGCCAAGGGGCCCGGGGCTACGCCCCGGTGGGGAGGTCGTACGCGTCGGCGATCAGCTCGTACGAGCGGACCCGCACCGACGGCCCATGCGCATTCGCCGTGATCATCAGCTCATCCGCGCCCGTCCGCTTCTGGAGGTCGTCGAGCCCCGCCCGGACCTCCTGCGCCGTACCGGAGATGACGTTCGCGAGCCAGCTGTCCACGAACTCCCGCTCCATGGCGCTGAATTGGTGGGCCTCGGCCTCCTCCGGCGTCGGGACGAGCCCGGGCCGCCCGGTACGCAGCCGGACCATGGACAGCGCGTTGGTCAGCGTCTGGCGACGGGCCTCGCGCTCGTCGTCCGCGGCCAGCGCCGAGACGCCGATCAGGGCGTAGGGCGCGTCCAGGGCCGCCGACGGCCGGAAGGAATCCCGGTAGAGGTCGAGCGCGGGCACCGTGTTCGCCGCCGAGAAGTGGTGCGCGAACGCGAAGGGGAGCCCGAGCGTGCCGGCCAGCCGCGCGCTGAAGCCGGACGAGCCGAGCAGCCAGATCGGCGGCCGGGCCGCAGGCCCCTGCACGGGACCCGGCACCGCGTGGATGCGGGCGTAGGGGTGCCCGTCGGGGAAGTCGTCGTCGAGGAAGCGGGTGAGCTCGGCCAGCTGCTGAGGGAAGTCCTCGGCACCTTCGTTGAGCCGGTCCGTGCGGCGCAGCGCCGCGGCCGTCGCTCCGTCCGTGCCGGGCGCCCGCCCGAGCCCGAGGTCGATGCGCCCGGGAGCCATCGCCTCCAGCGTGCCGAACTGCTCGGCGATCACCAGCGGCGCGTGGTTGGGCAGCATCACGCCGCCCGAGCCGAGCCGGATGCGCGAGGTGTGGGCGGCGAGGTGGGCGAGGATCACGGCCGGCGCGGACGAGGCGACCCCGGGCATGGAGTGGTGCTCGGCCACCCAGTGCCGGTGGAAGCCGCGCGCCTCGGCGAGCTGGGAGATCTCCACACTCGTACGCAGCGCCCGGTGCGCGGTGTAGCCGGCACCCACCGTCACCAGGTCGAGTACGGACAGCGGCACGGGCGCGGTCCCGAGCGCCGTCCCTCGCATCGCATCCACGTCCACCGCTCCACGCCTCCGGGTCGTCGTCATTCGCGTACACCGCTCGCAACAGGAGGCACTCTCCGTTTATTCCCGCTCCGCGGAGCCACGCACCGTGGCCGACCCGTCACGTGGGCCGGGGGAAACATGGGTACGACACCCCCCATGACTGAGCCGAGCGAACTCACGGACCTGACGGCACGTCAACTCCTCGCCGGATACCGGGCGGGGACCTTCTCCCCCACCGACGCGACCCGTGCCGTCCTGGCCCGGATCGACGACACCCAGCCCCGCCTCAACGCCTTCGTTCGCGTCGACAGCGCGACCGCCCTCGCCCAGGCCCGCGCCGCCACGGAACGCTGGCACGCAGGGGAGCCCAGGGGGCTGCTCGACGGAGTGCCCGTCTCGGTCAAGGATCTGCTCCTCCAGGCCGGCGGCCCGACCCTGCGTGGATCCAACACCACGTCGGAGGAGGGGAGTTGGGGCGAGGACGCGCCGGCCGTCGCGCGGCTGCGCGAGCACGGGGCGGTGCTGGTCGGCAAGACGACGACCCCCGAGTTCGGCTGGAAGGGCGTCACGGACTCCCCGCGCACCGGCGTCACCCGCAATCCGTACGATCCCGCGCGCACCGCGGGCGGATCGAGCGGAGGCAGCGCCGCGGCGGTGGCGGCCGGGGCGGGGCCGCTCTCGCTCGGCACGGACGGCGGGGGCTCGATCCGCATTCCGGCGTCGTTCTGCGGGGTCGTCGGGCTCAAGCCGACGTACGGCCGGGTCCCCCTCCATCCCGCGAGCCCGTTCGGCGCCCTGTCGCACGTGGGCCCGATCGCCCGGGACGCGGCGGACGCGGCGCTGCTCCTCGACGTCATCAGCGGTACGGACGACAGGGACCCCACCGCCCTCGAACCCCCCGCCCACTCCTACGCGGCCGCCCTCGCCGAGGACGCGGCGGCCGGCGTCAAGGGCCTGCGCATCGGCTACTCCCCCTCCTTCGGCGGCCAGGTCGCGGTGGTCCCCGCGGTGGCCGCGGCGGTACGGGCCGCGGTGACCCGGCTCGCCGGGCTCGGCGCGTACGTCGAGGAGGCCGACCCCGACTTCGCCGACCCCGTCGACGTCTTCCACACCCTGTGGAACGCGGGAGCGGCCCGTCTGATCGACCGACTCCCTCTGGAGAAGCGCCAGTTGGTCGATCCGGGGCTGCGTATGATCGCCGCGCGCGGCGCCCGGCTCTCCGCCGTCGACCTGCTCGCCGCGCAGGATGCCCGCCTTGAGATCGCGCGGCGGATGGCCCGCTTCCACCGGCGCTACGACCTGCTGGTGACGCCGACGCTGCCGCTGACCGCGTTCGAGGCGGGCCGGGAGGTGCCGGAGGGCTCCGCTCCGCACCGCTGGACGGGATGGACACCGTTCACGTATCCGTTCAATCTGACCCAGCAACCGGCGGCGACCGTGCCCGTCGGCTCCGACGCGGACGGCCTCCCGATCGGGCTCCAGCTGATCGCCGCGCGCCACGGTGACGCGGTGGTCCTGCGGGCGGCCGCGGCCTTCCCGGGCACCCCGATGGGGTGAGTCCCGCAGGCGGGCCCGGGCGGTGTCCGAAAAAATAAGAGGCATGGGCCGGATGAAGAGGGGTAGCCGCGCCGCCATGGCCCGAGCTACCTCACGCCCCAGACCCTCGATACCCAGGCGAACCCTGCTCACCGGTGCCGCCGCCGTCGCCCTCACCGGCGCCGCCGCCTGCTCCCGAGTCCCTGATGGCAATGCCCTTGCGCGGCTCAAGTCGCAGGGCACGGTCCGCCTCGGCATCGCCGGTGAAGTCCCGTACGGGTATGTGAACGAGGAGGGCGAGTTCACCGGCGAGGCCCCCGAACTCGCCAAGGTGATTTTCAAACGGCTCGGAATCGGCCGCGTCCAACCCGTGGCAACCGACTTCTCCTCGCTGATCCCCGGCCTCAACTCCCAGCAATTCGACGTCGTTTCGGCCGGTATGTACATCAACAAGGACCGCTGTGCACAGGTCCTGTTCGCGGACCCCGAGTACCAGATGCTGGACGCGTTCATCGTCCGCAAAGGCAACCCGAAGAACCTGCACACCTACGAGGACGTCGTCCGGAGCAAGGCCCGGTTCGCGACCGGAACCGGCTACGCGGAGATCGCGTACGCCACCGCCGCCGGGTATCCCGAGAAGAACATCGTGATCCTCCAGGACCAGGTGGCGGGCCTGAACGCCGTGGAGTCCGGCCGCGTGGACGTGTTCGCGGGCACCGCGCTCACCGTGCGCGAGGTGGCGAAGAAGAGCGCGAAGGCGGAGGCCACCCAGCCCTTCGCGGCGGTCGTCGACGGCAAGAAGAAGATCGACGGCGGCGGCTTCGCCTTCCGTCCCACCGACGGCGCGCTGCGCGACGCCTTCAACGCCGAGATCCACCGCATGAAGCAGAGCGGCGAGCTCTTCCGGATCCTGAAGCCCTTCGGGTTCACCCAGGCCGAGATGACCACCCTGACCGCCAAGGAGCTGTGCCGATGACGGCGGGACTGTGGCAGCACTGGGTGCTGCCTGGCATATGGATCACGGTCCAACTGACCGTCTACAGCGCCGCTTTGGCGGCAGCGGTCGCCTTCGGCGTGGGTATCGCGCGCACCCAGCGCTCGCGTCTGGTGCGCTTCCTCGCGGCCGCGTACACGGAGATCTTCCGGGGCACCTCGGCCCTGGTCCTGATGTTCTGGCTGTTCTTCGTGCTGCCGCCGCTGGCCGGCTGGCAGCTCGTCCCGATGTGGGCGGCGGTGCTCGCGCTCGGTCTCTCCTACGGGGCGTACGGCGCGGAGATCGTGCGCGGCGCCCTGAACGCGGTGGCGCCCGCCCAGCGTGAGGCGGGCATCGCGCTCAGCTTCACGCCCTGGCAGCGGATGCGGCTCGTGCTGCTGCCGCAGGCGGTGCCGGAGATGATCCCGCCGTTCTGCAACCTGCTGGTCGAGCTGCTCAAGGGCACCGCGCTCGTCTCCCTCCTCGGGGTCGGCGATGTGTCGTTCGCGGCGTATCTGGTGCGGCTCGCGACGCAGGACAGCGCGCAGATCTACACCGTCACGCTGGTCATCTACTTCGTGCTCGCCTTCGGTCTCACCCGCGGGATGAAGGCGCTGGAACGCCGCACCAAGGCGAACCTGGGGGTGACGGTCAAGTGAACTGGGACTGGTCCGCCGTCTGGGACTTCATGCCGCGCTTCTGGGACGGCGTGCTCACCACGCTGGAGATCCTCGCGCTCGGCTCCCTCATCTCCTTCACCCTCGGCCTGGTGTGGGCGCTCGCCTTCCGCGCCCCGACGCGCTTCGTGCGCTGGCCGGTCCACCTGATCACGGAGTTCATCCGCACCACCCCGCTGTTGGTGCAGCTGTTCTTCCTGTTCTTCGTGCTCCCGGAGTGGGGCGTGCAGTTCTCCGCCCTGACCACCGGCATCCTCGCCATCGGCCTGCACTACTCCACGTACACCGCGCAGGTCTACCGGGCCGGCATCGACGCCGTGCCCGCGGGCCAGTGGGAGGCGGCGACCGCGCTGAGCCTGCCCACCCACCGCACGTGGTTCGCGGTGATCCTGCCGCAGGCCGTCCGCCGCATCACGCCGGCGCTCGGCAACTACGTCATCTCCATGCTGAAGGACACCCCGCTGCTCGCCGGCATCAGCGTCCTGGAGATGCTCCAGCAGTCCCGTCTGGCGGGGGCGAGCACCTTCCAGTACACCGAGCCGCTGACCGTCGTCGGCGTCGCCTTCATCCTCATCGCCTATCCGGCTTCGCTGTTCGTACGAGCCCTGGAGCGCCGCCTTGTCCGCTGACACCCAGATCGAGATGCCCGTGAAGAAGCAGAGCGGCAGCGAGCTGATCCGCTTCGAGAACGTCACCAAGCGCTTCGGTGACAACACCGTCCTCGACGACCTGTGCTTCACCGCCCGCAAGGGCAAGCACGTCACCCTGATCGGCCCGTCGGGCTCCGGCAAGACGACGATCCTGCGGCTGCTCATGACTTTGGAGACCCCGGATTCGGGGATCATCCAGGTCAACGGGAACCGGCTGTTCCCGGCGGACGAGAAGGAGCGCCGGGTGGCCCGCAAAAAGATCGGCATGGTCTTCCAGCAGTTCAACCTGTTCCCCAACATGAGCGTCCTGCGCAACATCACCGAGGCTCCGGTGCGCGTCCTCGGGCTCTCCGCGGACGAGGCCGAGCAGCGGGCGCGTGAGCTGCTCGACCTGGTGGGCCTCGACGAGAAGCGCGACGCGAAGCCCGCCCAGCTCTCCGGCGGCCAGCAGCAGCGGGTCGCGATCGCCCGGGCTCTCGCGATGCGTCCGGAGGTGCTGCTCCTGGACGAGGTGACCTCCGCGCTCGACCCCGAGCTGGTGGCCGGCGTACTCGACCTCCTTCGCGACATCGCCCGCACCACGGACATCACCATGCTCTGTGTCACCCACGAGATGAGCTTCGCGCGGGACATCTCCGACGAGGTGATGATGTTCGACGCGGGCAAGGTCATCGAGTCGGGGCCGCCGGAGCAGATCTTCGGTGCGCCGGAGCACGAGCGGACACGGGAGTTCCTCGGTGCGATCGCGTGAATACACGGCGTAAACGGCCCTGACCTCACGGTCCGACCAGCACGGCACCGACCGACCATGCCTCTGGCATATGCCACGGTGGCACGCCCCAGGACAGAGCCCTGGAGCGCGCCACCGAAGTTGTCAACACCCCCACCCCAAAGGGGTCTTGGCGGCTATCGTGGAGGTGCAGACCTGCCACCTTCGCAGCTCGACCTGCTAGGGGGAAACCGTGGCGCTGAAGCCGGAGCCGACCGCGCCGTTCCACTCGGTGCACTACGTCCTGCGGGTCCTGGAGGCGATCTCCAGGCACGGCGGGGGTGTCACCGATGTCCAGGTCGCGCGCGAGACGGGTCTGCCCTCCGCCCATCTGACCTCCATGCTGCTCATGCTGCGGCGCGAGGGCTATGTCGAGCAGGTGGCCGACGGCGCCTATGTGATCGGCGACTCGATGGTCCTGCTCGGCTCGGGCGCCGCCCGTCAGCAGGCCCTGGAGACCAAGCTGCAGGACACCCTCCTGTCGCTCCGCGACACGGTGGGCGCGGCGGTCTACATCAGCCGGTACATCGACGGCGAGGTCAAGATCACCCAGTACGCCGACGGGCCGCGCGCGCCGAAGGTCAACGAGTGGGTCGACTTCAAGTCGGCGGCGCACGCGAGCGCGGTCGGCAAGTGCCTGCTCACCCAGCTCGACCAGAACGGCCGCCGCGACCACCTCTCGCGCCACAAGATCGCCCGACTCACCTCGCGCACGATCACCAGCGAGAAGGTCCTGTTCTCCAAGCTCGACAGCCAGCCGGCCACCGTGCCGGTGCTCGACCTCCAGGAGTACGCGGTCGGCACGGTCTGCGCGGCGGTTCCGCTCACCGCGGGCTCGGCCGTGGGCTGCCTGGCCCTGTCGATGCCGATCGAGCACGCCCACCGGTTGCGCGCCGCCGCCGACACCCTCAACCGCAGGGCCGCCCCCGTGGTGCTCTCGCTCGCCATCTGACGGGCCCGGTGCGCCCCCGCCCGGATGGTGACCCGGGCGGTCACCCGGGTGGTCACCCGGGTGGTCACCCGGGTGGTCACCCGGGTGGTCATCTGCACCCCGGACGACCGGGTAGTATTTTCTCTGTCAGCACGCGCCGCTAGCTCAGTTGGTTAGAGCAGCTGACTCTTAATCAGCGGGTCCGGGGTTCGAGTCCCTGGCGGCGCACAGACGGAAGAAGCCCCTCGCGCAAGCGGGGGGCTTCTTCGTGTCCGGGGGGCGGGGCCCTTCGCATCCCGAGGGCCGAGCCATGCCCGCAGATCCATACGAACGTCTTAAACGGAGGTACTAGACAAGCGTTTAAGACGCTCGTACATTACTGCCATGCCGAACTCGACGAGCACCACCGCGGGCGCTACCGCGAGCACCAGCGCGGGCGCCACCGTGAGCACCACCGCCGAGAGCTCCCCGCCCGGCGCCTCCCGCCGCGCAGGCCGCAAGGAGTGGACCGCCTTCACCGTCCTCCTGCTGCCCCTCCTCCTCGTCTCGATGGACGTCTCCGTCCTCTACTTCGCCCTCCCTTCCATCAGCGCCGAACTCCACCCCACCGCCACCCAGCAGCTGTGGATCACCGATGTGTACGCCTTCGCGCTGGCCGGGCTGCTGATCACGATGGGCTCGCTCGGCGACCGGATCGGGCGGCGCAAGCTGCTCCTGTTCGGCGCGGCGGCCTTCGGCGTCGCCTCGGTCACGGCCGCGTACGCCACCGGCGCCGAAATGCTCATCGCCTCCCGCGCGCTGCTCGGCATCGGCGGGGCCACTCTCATGCCCTCGACCATGGGCCTGGTCCGCACCATGTTCCACGACGACAAGCAGCGCGCTCAGGCGGTCGGCATCTGGTCCGGCGCCATGGCGGGCGGGATCGCCCTGGGTTCGGTGCTCAGCGGCGTCATGCTGGAGCACCTGTGGTGGGGCTCGGTCTTCCTGGTCAACGTGCCGGCGATGGTGCTGCTCCTGGTCCTGACGCCGATCCTCGTACCGGAGTTCAAGGACCCGGCGCCGGGGAGGTTCGACGTGGTGAGCGTGCCGCTGTCGATGGGCGCGGTGCTGCCGGTGGTGTACGGGCTCAAGGAGTTCGCCGCCGACGGCTTCGCCTGGTCGTACGTGGTCTGTGTCGCGGTGGGTCTGGTCCTCGGCACGGTGTTCGTCCGCCGTCAGCGCACCCGCGGCTCCGCACTGATCAGCCGTGAACTGTTCCGCCCGGGACGCCGGTTCGGCGCCGCGATCTCGCTCAACACCATCGCCGCGTTCGCGATGATGGGCTCGGCGTACTTCACCACGCAGTACCTCCAGTCGGTGCTCGGCATGAGCACGATGCGGGCCGCGCTGTGGAGCGTCGCCCCCTCACTCGCCGTCGGTATCGCCGCCCCCACCGCCTCCGCCGTGGCACGGAAGGTGGACCGGGCGTACGTCGTCGCCGCGGGCTTCGTCGTGGCCGCCGCCGGATACGCCCTGCTCGCCCTGTCCGGTACGGACTCCCTGGTGATGGTCCTTGCCGGGGCGGCGGTCATCGGCAGCGGCATCGTGACGGTGATGGCGCTGGTCTCCGACATGGCGCTGACCTCGGCCCCCGTGGCGAAGGCGGGCTCGGCCGCGTCACTCCTGGAGACGGGCCAGGAGTTCGGCGGGGCGCTCGGCATGGCGGTGCTCGGCTCGGTCGGTACGGCGGTCTACCGCGCCGACATGCCGGCCTCGGCGCCCGCCGCCGCCCGCCAGACGCTGGGCGCGGCGGTCGCAGGCGCCGACCAGGGCCTCTCGGCACTGGCCCGGGCGGCGTTCGTGCACGGCATGCAGTACGCGACCCTCGGCGGCACGCTGGTCCTGGTCGCGGCCGCGGTACTGGCGGCGGGGATGCTGCGGGGTGTGGGGGCGGCGGGAACACCGGCCCAGGGAACCGGAGTGCAGGTCCCGGAGGCGGCGCGGGGCCGGGTCACGGAGCCGGCTGTGTGAGCGAGACGTACGACACCGAGCGAGGTCCAGCCGGAGGGGCCGACCATCGTCATGATGGCCGGCCTCTCCGGCGTCTCGAGGTCAGATACCCGGGGCGGTCGCGAGAGCGAGCATGTGGGAGGAGGCGGCCAGGAGTTCGGGGTAGGGCTCGGCGAGCCGGGCTGCGCGCAGGGCCGACCGGAACATGGGGGTGTCCCTCACCGACTCGCCCGTGTGCTGCTCGGCGCCCTTGAGGACGGCCCAGGCGGGGCCCTCGATGCCGCGTACGGTGACATCGGCCAGACCCGCAGCGGTCATTTCCTCGGCGAGGGACTCGGCGGTGTGGAAGTACGCGGCGGTGAATCCCTTCCGGCCGGGCTCGTGGATGCCGGTGGCGAGGATGTCTACGACGGCATCGTGCACGCGGTCGTGATCGAGCATGGTGGTGGCGACGTGCTCGAACAGGGACGCATAGCGGCCGATCGCGGCCGCGGCGACCAGGCCGCCCGGCTTGACGACACGTACGGCTTCGGCGAGCGCCTGGTCGCGGTCGGCGCGCTCCAGGAGGTGGTAGAGCGGGCCGAGAACGAGCACGGCGTCATAGGAGCGGTCGTCAGCGGAGAGCTTGCGCGCGTCACCCAGCTCGGCCGTGGCGCCCGTCGCCGTCGCTTGCTCGATGTGGCGGGGAACGGGGTCGACGACATGCACGGTGTAGCCGTCCTCGACGAGCCACCGGGCGTGGACACCGGGGCCGCCTCCGACGTCCAGGATCCGGGCCGGCGCGGGCGGCAGGACAGGGCGCAGGATCTCCTGCGTACGGGCCAGCTCCAGCGCACCGTCGGCACTGGTGGTCAGCCGCTCGGATTCGTCGATCGTCTCGGAGTAGAAAGCCAGGACTTCCGGTGCGACTTGTGGGTCTGGTGTCATAGCGGGGATGGTCTACCTTGACCGGTCCACCTGTCCAGAGAAGCAAGGGGCTCGCGCACATGGGCGTTCTCAAGTACGAGCTGATCGCCGACTCTCTGCGGCAACGCATCGCGGGCGGGGAGTTCACCCCGGCGGATCTGCTGCCCTCGCAGCGCGACCTGTGTGCGCAGTGGGACGTCTCGCGCGCGACCGTGATCAAGGCCTACGACGTCCTGGTGCAGGACGGCTTGGTGGTGGCGCGGCAGGGGCAGGGGTTCCATGTCGTCCCCGCACCGCTCGCCCGTTCGGCCGGCGGCCGCAGGTCCGGCTCCAGCCGGGCGGAAACCGGCCGCGCCTTCCGGATCCTTGGCACCCCCGTGCGCGAGGTCCCGCCCGAGCGCGTCGCCGCCGCGCTCGGTCTCGCGGACGGGCAGACGGCGCTGCGCCGTGACCGGCTCATGCAACTGGCCGATGGCTTGCCCCTTACGGTGGTGCAGGCGTGGTTCCCGCTGGACATCGCCGACCAGTGTCCCCGCCTTGAGGGCACGCGGCAGATCGCCGAGGGCACCACCCGCTACGTCCTGCGCATGACGGGGCGCGGCCCCGCGCGCGGCACCGACACCAAGACGGCCCGGCTCGGCACCGCCGAAGAAGCCACCCTGTTGGAGCGGGAACGTCCGTTCGCCGTACAGACGGTGCTGCACACCGCATCGGACGCGGATGGCCGGACGATGGTGGTCGAGTACGGCGTCACGCCTGGCGACCTGTGGGAAGAGACGGAGAGCTACGCCATGGGCCAGGAGCACTGACGGCCCGTCATCAAACGGCTCTGGGTTGGAAGTCGCTCCGTGCCGCTAGACTGGACCGGTCCACCGGTCCAGTCTATGTGGTGTGGCTCACGCCACCCCACATCGTGGAAGGACCGAACGTCGTGAGCCCCACGCAATACGCGGTCGACATGGACACGAACAAGCTCGGAGAGATCATGGAGGCACACCACGGGTCGGTGTTCCTGCGGCCACCGGGCGGCGGTCGGGAGTGGGCGGTGACGTCCAGCCGGCTCCGGCCGCCGACCGCGGCGGAGTTGCGGATGGCGCGGGTCTACGGCACCCCGGTGGTGACTGGCTGATGTGGGCTCTCCCGCCACCGCCTCTCCCGGGTCTGCTCGATCGGCTGCGCGCGGTGGAGCCGACTGCCCATGCCGGATGCCGCGCATGCCGTGACTGGGGCGCGAAGCGAGAGTCGGCCCGCAGGGCCGGCGATACGGGAGCGGCCGAGGCGGCCAACGCTTCGATCGCGGGTCACCCACACATGCAGCCCGAGAGCGAGACCGAGCCCCGGGAAAGGGGATGACCCGTGGAATGGCCGCAATACGTGCGGCTGCCTGAGGCACAGCAGAGCCTGGCCCGGTCATTCCCTGGAGCCGAGGTCGATGACCTGCCGGAATACCCCACGTGTGAGCCGGACTCCCATGCTCATGGCGCCCACGTGGCACAGCTCCTCTCCATGACGCAGGATCCGGACCACGCGCTGTGGTTGGCGTGGGGCGAGGGCATCGGCATGGAGGTGCAGTGCCTCGATCTGCCCGTCCACCAGACCAACGGAGGACCTGGCGTGCTGGCTCCCGGTCGGCCACCGCGGCGGTCATGCCTGGGAGCGTTACGCATGACGTGCGGGCGCCTCGACGTCGCATCGGGCGCCCGTACGACTCAACTCACCAAGACCGACAGCACAGTCGCAGCCTGATGGTCGGCGCCCAGGCGGTTGGGGTGGAACGGGACGGCGAGGCCCGGCGGGTCGGTGGACAGGGGCGCCAGGCCCTCCACCCAGCGGGTGCCGGCGGGCGCGCAGACGTCGTGGCCGCGGCTTCCGTCGTACGTGTCGACGAAGGACGCCCCGTTCTCGACGGCGGCGTCGGCGAGCATGCCGTTCAACTCCCTGAGCCGCGCGCCGAACCAGGTCATGTCCGGGTCCTGGATCGGCACCAGGGGATAGCAGCCGCGATCGGCGGCGACTCCGGCGAGATAGTCGACGACCAGCACCGTGGCGTGCGGCGAGCGGTGCTTGATGCCGGTCAGGACGTCGGCGATCCGGGACTTGGTCTCGGCGATCCGCTGGGACATCACGTCCGTGCCGTCGGCGCGGGTGAACCGGTTGCGGCACGGGCTGCCGAGGGGGGCGGGCAGCGGGTTGAGGCAGCCCACGATGGCGGAGGCGAGGCCGATGTCGTTGCCGCCGATGCCGACGGTGACCAGATCGGTGGTGGGGGTCAGCCGGTCGAACTGGGCCGGGTTCACGCCTTGCGCGAGCAGGGGTACGCGTCCGACGTTCTGTGGCGCGGTCATCTCGGCGGTGGTCGCGCCCCCGCATGTCGCATCCCGGAACACGTCGATGTGCAGCTGGGCTGCGACCTGCTTGGGGTAGTTCCAGGTGCTCTGGGCGCAGCCGGTGGGGGCGTAGGTGGAGTCGATGCCGAGCACGGTGACGTCTGCGGACCAGGAGTCGCCCAGGGCGACGTACTCGTGAAAGCGGGGGTGCCGTCCGGCGGGGGCGGGGAGAGTCAGCGGGACTTTCGGTGCGGCGGGGGTGGTAGCGGTGACTCTGGGGGCGGCTGCGGCGGGGGTGGTAGCGGTGGCGCTGGGTGCGGCTGCGGCGGGGGTGGTGGGGAGGGTGAGCAGGGTGGCGGTGGTGGCGAGGGCGGCGAGGAGGAGGCGGGGGTTCACGGGGCCATCCACCCATTGCCGGGCGGGGGGAGGGGGGACGCTGGCCGATCGTTCACCCTCCTGCGGGACGGGGGGCTGTGGTGTTGTCGTCCCCCACCCCGCCCCTTCCCGAAACCCTGCGGGGCCTTTGGGGCGTGGGCGGTGGGGTAGCTGGTTGCGCAGTTCCCCGCGCCCCTTGAGTGCTCCGCCTTCGTCTGCGGGCCGTGCCCACGTCCCGCGCAGTTCCCCGCGCCCCGTAACTACTCGATGCCGGGCAGCATGGGCACGTTCAGCCCGTCATGGGGGTCCCCCCTGGCTTTTGAGGCCACGGGAGGAGGGTGGGCAAGCGCCCTCGGGGTCTGGGGCGGAGCCCCAGGGAGCTGCCACTCTCAAGTAGCCGCACGGGCAGCCCCGCAAGCCGCACGTTCATGTGGCCGCACAGGCAGCCCCACCCCGCCCCCCTTCCCCCCGCGCCAAGCGCCGGTACGCAGAGGACCCCGGCGGCCGCCACCACACCTCGCCGCCCGACCAGAACCCCTCCCGCCGCAGCCCCGCCCGCCACACCTTGTTCGTCGCCGTCACCGGCAACCCCGCCATCACCCGCACGAACCGCGGCGCCATCTTCGTACCCAAGTCGGGTTGGGAGGCGAGGAATTCGGCGAAGGCGAGGGGGTCGAAGGAGGTCGGGTCCGGCAGGGCGAGTGCCGCCATCACCTGGTCGCCCGTGACGGGGTCGGGCACCGCGTACACCGCCACCCCCCGCACCGGCTCCCCCGGCACCGGCTCCCACCGCGCGAGGATGTTCTCGATCATCGCGGCGGCCAGGTTCTCGCTGTCCACGCGCAGCCGGTCGTCGGCGCGCGCCGCGAAGTAGAGGAAACCGTCCGCGTCGCGGAAGAACAGGTCACCCGTCCAGTACCAGCCGCCCCGGCGCCGCTCGCTCTCCGCCTCCGGATTGCGCCAGTACCCCTCGAAGGGGTTGGGCGCCCGGTTCACCAACTCCCCTATCGCATCGGCCCCGTTGAGGAGCCGCCCCGCCTCGTCGAAGCGTGCCGTCGCGCAGTAGCGGCCCGTCTCCGGGTCGACCACCGCGAGGTCGCCGCCCGGCGCGGCCCTGCCGATCGCGCCGGGCGGTGTGCCCGGGGTGCGCTGGATCGCCGCGCCGCCCTCGGAGGACCCGTACCCCTCGACGAGCCGCACGCCGAACCGCTCGGCGAACCGGTCCGCGTCGGCCGCCCCCGCCTCCGTGCCGAACCCGGTCCGCAGGGCGTGCGCGCGGTCGTCCGGCCGCGCCGGCGTGGCCAGCACGTACTGGATCGCCCGGCCCACGTAGGTGAAGTACGTGGCACCGTACGCCCGTACGTCGTCCAGGAACCCCGACGCCGAGAAGCGGTCGCGGAGCGCCACGGTCGCGCCCGTCGTCAGGGCCGGGGCCCAGTTGGCGATCACCGCGTTGCCGTGGAACAGCGGCATGCAGATGTAGTGGACGTCGTCACGGCCGAGCGCGAAGTGGGAGGCGAGCGCCTCGCCCGCCGCGGCGAGCCGGCCCTGGGTGCAGATCGCGGCCTTGGGGGCGCCGGTCGAGCCGGAGGTGAAGTAGAGGAGGAGCCGGCTGCGCGGTCCGACCGGGCCGACCGTCGAGTCGCCCGGCGTCGCGCCCTCGTACGGGGCGAGCAGCTGCTCGTACGCCTCCGTGTCGGTCACCAGGACGCGTACGCCCGGCAGTTCGAGGCCGTCGAGCAGGGGGAGGTGGGACCGGGCGGTGACCAGGACTCCGCATGCGGTGTGCAGGATGTCGCGGGCCAGCTCGGGGCCGCGCCGGGTCGGGTTGATACCCGCCACGGCGGCCCCGGCGAGGGCCGCCGCGCTCAGCCAGAGCGGGAATTCGGGGGTGTTGTCGAGCAGCACCCCGAGGTGTGGCTCGGCACCTCGGGGCAGCAGCTCGGCGAGGAGCGCCGCCCGCGCGGCGGCGCCCGCGGCGACCTGGTGGTGGGTGAGTTCCAGGTCGCCGCAGCGCAGCGCGATCCGCCCGTCGCCCCACTGCCGCCGTATGTACGCGGCGACGGTCGGCCCGGCCCGATCCGGCGCGCCCCCGAGCGACGCGGCCTTGTGCGACACGGCCCCGCCCGACGCGCCCCCGTGTGACGCCCCGCCCGGCACGGTCCCGCCCGACGCTGCCCCGCCCGACGCCGTGGACCCGTTCCACGCCCTCTTCGTCATGGCGCCGCACGGTAGTTGATGGAGCGTCAGAACTGAACGTCCGAGCAGGCGTAGAAGGCATTGCCCGTGTCCGCGATCGTCCACACGGCGACGATCATCTGACGCCCGGTCCGGCCGGTGGGGATGGTCCCCTGGTGGGACACGGTCGCCGGGGGCTGCTTCCCGCCGTAGGGCACGGTGAGGAACGGCTGGGTGTCGAGCGCGGCCCGGGTCAGCTTCTGCGCCGGGTTCCAGCCCTGTTTGGTGAGGTAGTAACGGAAGTCCGTCGTCGCGTGGCGGGCAGTGAACTGCCAGCGGAAGGTGTACGTCTGACCACCCATCAGCTGAGTCGTGGGCCAGCCGGTGCCGCCGCGCGGGTCATCCAGTTCGGCGAACCTGCTGTTGCCGCCCGCACAGATGGTGCCGTCGGCCGGCCCGGCCGCCGGAAAGCCCTTGGGGCCCTCGACGGACTGCGGCTCCCACTGGATGTCACCGCAGTTCTTGACCGTGCCGTTGGCGCAGAGCTTCTGCCGGCTGATCGGCTGGTCGGTGTAGCCGTGGCTGCTCGCGCTGCCGGTCGCGAGCAGGGACGCGCCGGCGACGGCGAGCCCCACCACGACGGCACCGAGCCGCTGCTTCTTTCGCATGCTGACACTCCTGGAGAACGTGGGGGAGTTCCTTGGGGTGGTGCTGCACGCGTGCGGTATGTCATGTTCCGGTCTAGACCAACTACCAGCCTATGGAAGGGAGTTGACCCTGTCCAGGCTTTGGTCCAGGCCAATCCGTGAGGTACGCGGTCGTCCTCAGACGCCGTCCCCCGACCCCCGTCCCGTGTAGAACGCCACCGTGAGGTCCTTCACCAGCGCCTTGCGCTCGTACGCGTCGAGCTCCACCAGGCCCCGCGAGGTCAGCCGGTGCACCGTGTCGTCCACCGCGTCCACCACCGAGGTGAGCACCGAGTCGCGGTGCTGGGCGTCGATCGCCGCGACCCGCTGGCGGCGCATCGCCGCCGCCACCTCGGGCGCGTACTCGATCCGGGTCGGCTGCGCCGAGTACAGCTCGATACCGACCGGCTCCACCTCCGCCTTCAGCATCCGGGTCAGCGCGTCACCGACGGCCTCCGCGTTCCTGAGCGTGGGCGCGTCCTCGTGGAAGGCGTCGGCCGGGAGCTGCGAGAGCACCCGGGCCATCGCCGCCTCCACCTGCTCGCGCAGATACGTCTCGTGGTCGGCGACGGCGAGGGTCGCCCGCACGGTGTCCTTGACCCGCCACACCACGAGCACCACCACCTGGAGCGCGGTGCCGCGGGCGTCGACGGCGCCCATCGGCTCGCTGCGCCAGTGCCGCAGCCGCAGATCGACCCGGCGCCGCAGCAGCAGCGGGCTCATCCACACCAGGCCGGTGCGCCGCACGCTCCCCCGGTAGTCGCCGAAGAGCGAGAGCACCCAGGCGTAGCCGACCTGTCCGCGGTCGAGCCCGCCGAAGGCGAGGACCACCACGGTCACCCCGAGCGCGAGCAGCCCCCAGTGTTCGAGCCGGGCCCCTTGGTACGGGAACGCCGGCAGCCGCAGCAGTGAGGTGACGGCACGCGGCAGGACCCCGGCCCACCAGGTCACCGCACCGCACCCGGCGAGCGCGAGGAGCCCGGCGGCCACCGCCGCGCCGCCGGGCACCACCGGGCCGGGCCGTTCCGAGATGCACGGGTCGACCGGTGTCGCCGGCCTCGCCGGTGCGGCGACCACGGTCCGCGCGCCCGCCTGCTTGGGCGGCCGGCCCACGGCACGCGGCGCCGACGCATCGGCCGCGCGCGGCACCGGGTTGGGCCCGGTGTCGTCGCGGAACAGGAGGTGGACCGGGATCTCGGCGGTGTTCTCGTTACGGATCACCGCGACTCTGCGCCCGGCGTCAGGGGCGGAGGGGCCGACGGGGCCGACGGGGCCGACGGGGCCGGAGGTCGGGCCGGACGCCGGGGCGGAGGAGCCGACGACGACGGGGTCGGAGGCCGGGGCTCGGGGCGCCACCTGGGCCGGAGTTGGGCCCATGACCGGGGCCGCGGTGGGGGCCGGGGCATAGGCTGACACCGGGGTCGGGCCCAGAACCGGGGCCGCGGTGGGGGCCGGAGCCGGGGTCTGGGGCTGGGGCTGGGTCGGGGATTGCATGTTCGTCTGTCCCTCCATCATGCGAAGAGCCGCCGCCACGTCTCGGGGCCCGGGTAGCCGTCGGCCTCGGCGCC
Organism: Streptomyces sp. NPDC048361; assembly: GCF_040651795.1. Taxonomy (NCBI): domain Bacteria; kingdom Bacillati; phylum Actinomycetota; class Actinomycetes; order Kitasatosporales; family Streptomycetaceae; genus Streptomyces; species Streptomyces sp. NPDC048361. The sequence goes on along the minus strand of NZ_JBEZKW010000002.1, from coordinate 102,116 downwards.
GCGCCAGCCCTGTGCGCGCTGGAACGCCTCGACGTTGCGCCGGTCCGCCTCGCCCCAGCTCGGCCCGGGAGCGGAGGTGTAGTACGTGCCGAAGCCCTTCAGGACGAGCTGCCGGCCGAGCCGGGTGACGTACGGACTGCTCTGTCCCGTACGGAAGACACCCAGGCCCGGATAGGCGGGCCGGGCCGTCTCCGCGCCGCCCGTGGACGCGACCGCGGGCACCGCAGCCGCGGCGACGGGCACCGCACCCGCGGCGACGGGCGGAATGTTCTTGCCGGCGCCCTGCACGAGCAGCGCCCAGGTGCGCGCTCCGGGGATCCCGTCGGCGTCGGCGCCGGTCCAGCCCTGGGCCTGCTGGAAGGCGCGGGTCGCGTTCAGGTCCGCCGTCCCCCAGCGGGGCCCCGGGCCCTGCGTGTAGAAGCGGCCGCCGCCGCGCCGCACCAGCATCTGGCCGAGCCGGGTGACGTAGCTGTTGTCGGCGCCGGGCCCGAACTTGTCCGCACCGGGGAACGCCGTACTCCCGGCGCCGGCGTCGTTGTCCCGGTCGGCTACGACGGGCACCGTGCCCGCGCTGCCCGCGGTGAGCCCCTTGTACCGGTAGGGCAGGTAACTGGCCGAGTTCTTCCAGTACGCGTACGGAGTGGCCTGCGTGCGGGTGCCGGGCGGGGTCTGCTCGTAGGCGGTGTAGTAGGTGTGCGTGCTGTCGGTCCAGCCGCCGAAGATCACCACGTGCGACCCCTTGTTGGGGTCGGCCGGGTTGTGAAAGAGCAGTATGTCCCCGGGCTGGAGCTCGTCCTTGGTCACCCGCACCCCGAACTTCGCGAGGCTGCCCGTCCATTCGTTGGTGCCGAGGTCCCACGCCATCGAGACATAGCCGGAGCAGTCCTGCCGGTACCCGTCCTTCCAGTACGCCTCCATGTCGTACGGCACGGCCGCGGCCACCCAGGCCTTGGCCCGGTTGATGATCTCGGTACGGGTGGTGGGCCGCGGCTTCTCGGGGTCCGGCGAGGCATGGCTGGGCGCGCCGTGCAGTCCACTCGTGCCGCCCTGCTCGGTGGGCGGCCCCGGGTCGGCGGCCCTGTTCGCGCCGGGGCCGTCGGGCGCCGGGATCGGGGCGGCCGCTGCCACCGTGCCCGCGCCGAGCACCATCGAGGCCGCCGTCGCCGCGACCAGCGCGCGGCGGGCGCCGCCATGCGCCGCGGGAAGGCCGCCGTCGCGCACCGGGAGCAGCCGCAGCCGCCGCCCGTCGGCGCACCCGGCGCAGCCGCACCCGGCCGTGGGCTCATAGTCCTCGAACACCGGTCCGGGTGTACTCGCTTCCATCCGCTGCCCCTCGTTCGTTCCGCCATCGGAGACTTCGGCGATCGTTACCGCGCCTTCACGCGCAGGACAGCGTGTGTACTGCCCAAACTCGTCACATTTTGACCGATTGATACCGATAAAACGAACATCTGACAGCGTGGCGCTGGTCAAAACCACCCTCAGGAGTCCGGTAAAGTTTTCCGAGTCAGCAGGCGCCGCTAGCTCAGTTGGTTAGAGCAGCTGACTCTTAATCAGCGGGTCCGGGGTTCGAGTCCCTGGCGGCGCACGCACCACCGAGGCCCCCTCGCCCAGCGCGAGGGGGCCTCGGTGGTTCCCGCAGCCAGGTCGCGGGCGCGGGCATGTCAGCGGTTCTCGCCCGCGAGAGCCAGGACGTGTCGACGGTGCCGCCCAGCGCGAGCGAGGGCGTGTCAGCGGTGCCGCCCAGCGCGAGCGAGGGCGTGTCAGCGGGTGCCGTCCGCGCGAGCCGGGGCGTGTCAGCGGGAGTTGCCCGCGAGAGCCAGGGCGTATTCCGGCCACCACTTGCCCGCCGGGGGGCCGCCCTTGCAGGGGCCGTCCGACTCCCCCGGGCGTTTCGCCCACACATAGGCATCGACCGGGCCGCCCCCCGTGTCCGTCGTCGGGCGTTCGCCGAGCGCGCGGCCGGGCGGATTGCACCACCTCTCCGCCGGGTCGCCCTCGGTGTACGGGCCGTTGCCGTTGCGGCTCGTGTCGATCACGAAGTGCTTGCCGCCGACCTTCGCGGAGAGGTGCTCGCCGAACTCCCGGCTCGTTCGCGTCGTCTGGAAGTTGGACACGTTGACCGCGAACCCGTCGGCGCCCGCGATGCCCGCCCGCCGCAGCGGTTCGTCCAGGGCGTCGGGCGAACGCCATCCCGCGTTCCCCGCGTCCACGTACACCTTCGTCGCGGGCTGTCGCTTGAGCCGCTCGACGGCGCCCTTCAACAGCGCGTACCGCGCCTCGCGGAACTCGGCCGGAGTGCAGCCGTCGACGACGTGGAGCAGCGCGTCCGGTTCCAGGACGATCGCGGCGGGGCGCTCGCCGATCCCCCGGGCCACCTGGTCGACCCAGCCGCGGTAGGCGTCGCCGTCGGGGGCGCCGCCCCGGGAGAACTGGCCGCAGTCGCGGTGCGGGATGTTGTACAGGACGAGCAGCGCCGTCCGGCCCGCCTTCGTCGCGGACTCGGTGTAACCGCGGACCCTGCCTTCGGGATCCTCCCCGGCGATCCACTCACCCGCCGGCTGCTCGGCGATCTTCCTGATGAGGGCGGCCTTCTCACCGTCCCCGGCCCGCGTGTACGCGGCGAGCTGACGCGCGGCGTTGGTGTCGGGGTCCACCCAGAACGGACTGGTGGACGACGCCGGCTGGGCGAGCCCGGACGGCGCCGCGCTCTCACCCGCCTGGGCGTCACGGCCTCCGCCGCCGCTGCCGCACCCCGCGGCGAGCAGCGCCATCGCGAGGGCCGGCACCCGGACCCGTACTCCTGCACTTGCCCAACTCCCGTACATACGCTGCCCCTTGGCCCCGTTTCGTACCCGCACGTCCGTGTCGTCCCGGCCGCCGCGGGGGTTCCGGTGTGGCCTTCCAGGACCGGTGCGTCCACCGGTCGACTTGGCGTCATCCGGGCCTAGGCCCGTGGCGCGCGGCGGTTCTAGAGTGGTGTGGCCGGTCTCCGCATCGGCCGCCCCCCGGCCATCCGGCCGCACTGAACCTCCCGCGGCGGTGCCGGACTTCTCCCGCGGCCCGCGCACCGGCGGTCGAGGACCGGCCCGGCCGGCGGTTCCGGGGAAAGCGGGCCATCGGCCGGGCCAGGTGCGGGGCGGGCGCGCGGTGTGGAGCTCGGGACCGTGAACCCGCGGGTGCGTGGCGCGGGGTTCGGGACCGTGGACCGAACCGTGACCGGGCCGACCCGGGGTGGCGGTCAGGGCTTTCGCGGCGTTGAAGGGGCCGGGTCCCTCGCGTCGGTGAGATAGGCCGAGACGACCACGTTCGCGGTGTACGCCTTCGTCGCGCGGTCGTACGTTCCGCCGCAGGTGATCAGGCGCAGCTCGGCGCGGCCACGCCGGCGTGACCCGTACACCTTCGCCGCGTCGAAGTGTTTGCGCGGGAAGACCTGGACATCGTCGATGGTGAACTCGGCGACCGTGCCGTCGTCCCCGGTCACCTTGATCCGTTCGCCGGGGCGTACCGCGCTCAGACCGTAGAACACGGCCGGTTTGCTCTGGGTGTCCACGTGTCCGACGAGCAGGGCGGCTCCCGCCTGGCCGGGCCGGGCCCCGCTGTCGAACCAGCCGACCGTGCCGGGCTGTGCGAAGGGCGGCGGATCGACCGCGCCGTCGGCGTCGAGGCCGCGCGGCACGACGGGCGCCGCGATGCCTATGGACGGTATCTCCACGCGCTGCGGCGCCGCGCCCTTGAGCGGGTCGTGCGCGGGCGGCAGCGGCACACCGAGCGGGCGGCCGACGGCCGCGATGTCGCCCGTGGTCGGCGCCGACGTACTGCCGGTGCCGCCGGAGACGTCCCGCCCCCACAGCCACAGGCCCAGCAGCAGCACCGCCCAGGCGAGCCCGGTGACGAACCGCCCGCTGCCGCGCGCCGACGACATGTCAGTCGCCGCCGCGCCGACGGCGTACGCTGCGCGACGCCACGGCGACCGCCGCGACCGCTGCGAGCGCCAGGCCGATCACCGCGTGCCGGGTGCCGGGGCCCTCTTCCTTGGCCTCGTCGGCGGCGAGCGTCGCCGCACCGCCGCCGCCCGCGTGCACGGGCCGGTACGGGGTGGGCCTGCCGTGGTCGTTGTCGTGGTCGTGGTCACGGCGGTCGCCGTGCACGACGGTGAGCCGGCCGCTCGCCTTGCCGTGGCTGTCCTTGCAGGTGACCCAGATGTCGTAGTCACGGTCCTGGGCGTCCGAGCGGATACGGGCCTGGGCGTAGAGGCCGCCGTCGGCGGCGGGTGTGAAGCGGGCCTCCGAGACGAAGGCGTCCGATGAGCCGACCGCCTCGCGGCCGCTGCACACGCTGACCCTCAGATCCACCTCCCCGCCGGGGGCCGTGGTGCCAGGGGTCACCCGCACCGATCCGTGCGGCTCGGACTCGGCCACCGCGGGGGACGCGGGCAGCACGGTCAGGGCGGCGGCCGCCACGGCCGCACAGAGTGTCATGGGACGGATGCGCATCGTGAACCTCCTGCGACCGAGCCTCTCGGGTGAGGCCCGGTTCCGCATCCCGGGAGGCCGGAGCGTTCCGCCGGACGGGCGCACGACACGCCCGCCCACGGGGACCGGTGAAGGTCAGATCAGCTTCACCAGATCGGCGATCGAGTCGACGATCTTCGAGGGCCGGAAGGGGTACGACTCCACGTCGTCGGGCCGGGTCAGACCGGTCAGGACCAGGAAGGTCTGCATGCCCGCCTCAAGTCCCGCGAGGACGTCGGTGTCCATCCGGTCGCCGATCATGGCGCTCGTCTCGGAGTGCGCGCCGATCGCGTTGAGGCCGGTACGCATCATGAGCGGGTTGGGCTTGCCCGCGAAGTAGGGCTTCTTGCCGGTCGCCTTGGTGATCAGCGCGGCCACCGCGCCGGTGGCGGGCAGCGGGCCCTCCTGGCTCGGCCCGGTCTCGTCCGGGTTGGTGCAGATGAACCGGGCGCCGCCGTTGATCAGCCGGATCGCCTTGGTGAGCGCCTCGAAGCTGTAGGTGCGGGTCTCGCCGAGCACCACGTAGTCCGGCTCGTGGTCCGTCAGGACGTACCCGATGTCGTGCAGCGCGGTGGTGAGTCCCGCCTCGCCGATGACGTACGCGGTGCCGCCGGGCCGCTGGTCGTCGAGGAACTTCGCGGTGGCGAGCGCGGAGGTCCAGATGTTCTCGACGGGCACGTCGAGCCCCATCCGCATCAGGCGGGCGTGCAGGTCGCGGGGGGTGTAGATGGAGTTGTTGGTCAGGACGAGGAAGGGACGGCCCGACTCCTTGAGCGTCTTGAGGAAGGCGTCCGCACCGGGGATGGGGGTGCCCTCGTGGATGAGGACACCGTCCATGTCGGTGAGCCAGGATTCGATCGGCTTGCGCTCTGCCATGGGTGCGGACTCCTGCGTTCTGCGCGGTCTTCTCGCGCTGATGAGCGATCAGCTGGGGACGCCGGCGCACCGCACTGTGCGTTGCCGACGCCCTTAGCCTAGTCAGCTCCCGCCCCTCACGACCCGGCCGCTCACGGTTCAGCTGCCGGTGGGGACGTCCGCACATTCCGCGGCCACGGAGCGAGGACTGCCGGTGGGTACGCCCGCACCTCCCGCGACCCCGGGCCGAAGGGAATCCCGGCATCCAGGAGGACTGCCGGACAGGGGCGTACGGACGCACGCGTATGGAGCTGAGAGCCCTGGCCATGGCCGGTCTGGCGGGGGCTGGACTTGACTGCGCCCATGACTTCGAAAACACAGATCCCGCTCGTCATCGGCGGCCACGGCAAGACCGGCCGTCGGGTCGCCCGAAGACTGTCCGCCCGGGGCCTCCGGGTCCGGATCGGGTCCCGCAGGGGTGAGCCCCTCTTCGACTGGAACGAGCCCGCCACGTGGGTGCAGGCCCTGGAGGGTGTGGACCGGGTGTACGTGACCTACCACCCCGACCTCGCCTTCCCGGGGGCGGCCGAGCGGATCGGCGCATTCGCCGAGGTGGCCGTGGCGCACGGTGCGGGCCGCCTCGTACTGCTGTCAGGACGCGGCGAAGAGGCCACCGAGGCGAGCGAGGACCGCCTCAAGGCATCCGGCGCCGACTGGACCATCGTGCGGTCCAGTTGGTTCAACCAGAACTTCTCCGAGAGCTTCTTCCACGACTCCGTCCTCGCCGGAGAGATCGTCCTGCCGACGGGGGACGCCGTGGAGGCTTTCGTCGATGCCGACGACATCGCCGACGTCGTGGTGGCGGCGCTGACCGACGACAGGCACATCGGAAGGACCTACGAGCTGTCCGGCCCACGACTGCTCAGTTACGGCGACGTGGCGGCCGAGCTCTCCCGGGCCATCGGGCGCGAGATCAGGTACACGTCGGTCGGCTCCGAGGAGTACCGGACGCTGCTGCGCGGGCACGGCCTCCCCGAGGAGTTCGCCGACCTGTTCACCACGATTCTCGACGGACGCAACGCCCACCTGGTGCATGGTGTGCAGGAGGCACTGGGACGCGAACCCAAGGACTTCGCGGTCTTCGTCCGCGAGGCGGCTGCAGCCGGAGTCTGGAACACCTGAGGCGGCCGGCACCACGGCGACGAGGGATGAGGGGAGAGGGGAGAGGGGTCGACCTGCTGCGGGAGTCGGACGCCACCATCGCGACGGTGGCCCGGCGGGTCGGCTACAGCTCCGCCTTCGCCCTCTCCGCGGCGTTCAAGCGTGTCCGTGGCATCAGCCCCCAGGAGTTCCGCGCGGGCACCACCCCCGCCGTCCCCGCGCGGACCGGGCCGCCGCCCCGCACCGTCGTTCTGACCACACTCGCGTGACCCGGCGCCGGGCCGTGACGGAGGCCCGGCCCACCATGGGCGGTGAGCGGGGCCTTCGTCACGGCGGGGCGGTCAGCTACCGGTGGCCGTCTTCCACGCGTCGACGTACTTCGGCAGGTTCTTCGAGATGTCCATCCAGTCGGGCTGGAAGACGTCGACTTCCTGCATCAGTGTGCCGAGCGCGACCGCGTTGGGGTCGGTGGCCTTGATGTCGGCGCGCGCCGCGAAGCCGCCGCCGATCTCGCTGACCTGCTTCTGCGCCTGCTCGCTCAGCATGTAGTCGAGGAGCTTCTTGCCGTTGGCGCTGTGCGGGGCCTTGCTGACCAGGCCGGCCGCGTACGGCAGCGCGAAGGACGACGGCTTGGTGCCGCTCGTGGTGCCGGGGAACCAGATGCCGAGGTTGGGCATGGTCTTGGCCTGCGCGTGGTTCATCTGCACATCGCCGTTGGCGGCGAGCAGCTCGCCCTTGTCGACCTTGGGCGCGAGCTTGCCGGTGGAGGCGGACGGGCCGACGTTGTTGGCCTGGAGCTTGCGCAGGTACTCCATCGCGGCCTCCTTGCCGCCGAAGTCGTGCATGGCCTTGATGACGAGCGCGGTGCCGTCGCCCGCGACGCCCGGCGTGGAGTACTGGATCTTGTTCTTGTACTTGGCGCCCAGGAGGTCCTCCCAGTTCTTGGGGACCTGCTTGAGCTCCTTCTTGTTGTAGATGAACCCGAAGTAGTTGTTGACGACCGAGGTCCAGGTGCCGTCCGGCGACTTGGCTCCGCCGTCGACCTTGTCGGCGTTGGCAGGCACGTACTTCTGGAGCAGCCCCTTGTCCTCGGCCTGCTGGATGAACGGCGGCAACGTGACGAGCACGTCGGCCTGGGTGTTGGACTTCTCGCGGACGGCGCGCTGCACCATCTCGCCGGAGCCGCCCTCGACGTACTTGACCTTGACGCCGGTCTTCGCCTCGAAGTCCTTGAAGACCTGGTCGTACCAGCCGTCGCCCTTCTCGCCCTTGAGTCCGTCGGCGCTGTACACGGTGACGGTCTTCGCGCCGGAGTCGGCCGAGGAGTCGCCGCCGCAGGCGGAGAGCGTGGCGGCGAGTACGAGGGCGCCGGTGACGGCGGCGATCGGCTTGACCGTGGCGCGGGCGACGGTGGGGACGTGGGTGCGGGTGTTTCTGTGCATGACGTTCGGGGCTCCTGGATTGTGGGGCGGTGAGGGGCGATGAAAGGGCGACGAAAGGGGGCGCGGGACGGCGGAGGGGAAGGGCGGCGCGGGACGGCGGAAGAGGGCCGCGCGCCGGCGCAGAAGCGGCGCGGGTCAGCGGAAGGAGACTCGGGTCGGCAGAAGTCAGCGGAAGGAGGCGCGGGTGCGGATGCGGGAGACGGCGAGCAGGACGAGCAGCGTCGTGCCCATGAGGACCACGGCGACGGCGGCGCCCGTGAAGAGCGAGCCGCGGTCGGTCGCCGCGAAGATCTGCACCGGCAGCGGCGTCCAGTCCGGCGGGTAGAGCATCATCGTGGCGCTCAACTCGCCCATGGACAGGGCGAAGCAGAGCCCTGCGGCCGCGGTCAGGGACGGCAGCAGCAGGGGCAGTTTCACCCGCCACAGGACCGTGGCCGGGCGGGCGCCCAGGCTGGCGGCGGCCTGCTCGTACATCGGGTCGAGCCGCACGATGGCAGCCGCAACCGACTGGTAGGCGAACGCCATGACAAGAACGGTGTGCGCCAGGATCACGATCCAGCGCGTCCCGTTGAGCAGCACCGGCGGCTTGGAGAACGCGACGAGCACACCGAGCCCGACGACCACCGACGGCACGGCGACCGGCAGCACGAACAGGGCGTCCATCACCCGCCGTCCGCCCTTCTTCAGGGCGGCCGCCGCGAGCGCGGCCCACGCGCCGACCGTCAGCGCGATGACGCTCGCCGCGAGCGCGGTGACCAGGCTGGTGGTGAGCGCCTGGAGGGAGTCACCGGTGGTCGCCGCCGTGTAGTGGGAGGCGGTGAACCCGGAAGGGAAGGCGCCCGACCAGTTCGTCGCGAACGACGCCGCCACGATGACGAGCAGCGGCAGCGCGAACACCGGCAGGAACAGGACGAAGAAGACGGTCCAGGTGGCCCGGCGGCCGCCCCGGCTATGCACCAACACGACGGCTCACCACCCGGTAGAGGCCGTAGAGGCCCACGGAAATCACGATGTTGACGACGGCGACGACACAGGCGGCCGGATAGTCCGACTCCAGGATCGCCTTGCTGTAGACGAGCATCGGCAGCGTGGTGACGCCTTTCGCGCCGGTGAACAGCACGATCCCGAACTCGTTGAGGCACATCACCAGGACCAGCGCGCCGCCGGCCGCGAGCGCGGGCAGCGCCTCGGGCAGGATCACCTGCCGTACGATCCTGGCCGGCCGCGCCCCGAGCGAGGACGCCACCTCCAGCTGTGCGGTGTCCAGTTGGGAGAACGCGGCGAGCAGGGGCCGCATCACGAACGGTGTGAAGTACGTGATCTCCGCGAGCAGCACGCCCCACGGTGTGGTCAGGAACTGGAACGGTCCGCTGTGTGCGCCGGTGACGTCCGTCCACACCCCGTTGGCCATGCCGACCGTGCCGTAGACGAACAGCAGGGCGAGCGTGATCAGGAAGGACGGGAAGGAGAGGAAGACGTCGATGAACTTCGCGACGGCCTTACCGCCGGGGAACGGTACGAAGGCGATGACCAGGGCGAGGACGAATCCGAGCACGAGGCATCCGACGGTCGCCCCGACCGCGAGCCAGACGGTGGTGCCGAGCGCGTCCCGGAACGCGGCCGACCCGAAGACGTCGGCGTAGGGCTGGAGGGAGGTTCCCCCCGAGTCCGGCGAGAAGGACTGCTGTACGACGAGGGCGAGGGGGTAGAGGAAGACGGCGCCGAGGACGAGGACTGGGCCCAATGCCCATACCAGGGCGGGTACTTGACGGCTCCGGGCGCCCTGCCGCCGCGGCTGCCGCGGCCGGTCGGCCGGCCGGGCCGCACGGGTGGGCGCGGACCCCGGCGCCGGATCACTTCGCAGCACCGCGCCCCTAGCCACCCGACACCCCCGCGCCGAGCAGCACCGCGTCCTCGCGGGCGAAGTGCACGGTGACCTCGTCTCCGAGCGCCGGGGTGGTGCGCAGCTCCCGTACGTCCGCCTTCACCTGGTGGCCGCCGACATCCACGTACAACCGGTGGGTGGCACCGCGCCACTGCACTTCGGCGATCCTGCCGCGCAGCGCGTTGGGTCCCGCGCCGAGCCCGACGAGGTGCGGGCGGACACACAGGGTGGCCATCGCCCCCTGGGCTGCCCGGCCGGTGGCGACGGACAGTTCGGTCTGGCCGAACAGGACGGACCCCGCGCCCACCCGGACCGGAAGGAGGTTCGCGTTGCCGACGAACGACGCCGTGAACTCCGTACGGGGCCTGCGGTACAGGTCCTGCGGGGTTCCGCAGTCCTGGAGGCGGGCCCGGTCCATGACGGCGATACGGTCGGCGAGGGTGAGCGCTTCGATCTGGTCGTGCGTGACGTACAGGATGGTCACGTCGGGCAACTCGCGGTGCAAGCGCGCCAGTTCGGCGAGCATGCCGGAGCGCAGCTGGGCGTCGAGTGCGGAGAGCGGTTCGTCGAGGAGGAGGACGCCGGGGCGGATGGCGAGCGCGCGGGCGATGGCGACGCGCTGCTGCTGGCCGCCGGAGAGCTCGCGCGGATACCGCTTGGCGTAGCCGTCCATGCCGGTCATGGCGAGGGCTTCGGCGACCCGGGCGGGCATCTCGCCGCGGGGAACCTTCTGCGCCCGCAGCCCGAACGCCACGTTGTCCTCGACCCGCAGGTGCGGGAAGAGCGCGTACTGCTGGACGACCATGCCGATGCCGCGCCGGTGCGGCGGCAGGGGGGTCACGTCGCGGTCGCCGATGAACACCCGCCCGGCGGCCGGCTGGACGAACCCGGCGACGGCCCGCAGCGCGGTGGTCTTGCCCGACCCCGAGGGGCCGAGCAGCGCCATGACCTCGCCGGGTTCGACGGTCAGGTCGAGCGAGTCGAGGACGACGGTGCCGTGGTAGGCGACGGTGACGCCGTCGAAGCGGATGCCGCCGCGGGACGCGTCCCGCGCGGGGCCGCCGCTCACTCGGCTGCCTCCAACTCCGCTATGAGGTCGGGCAGTTCGGCGATGGAGCCGAGAACGTGGGTCGCGCCCGCAGCCGCGAGGTCCTCGTGCCCGTGGGCGCCGGTCAGCACACCCGCGACGACGCCGGCCCCGGAGCGTACGCCGCTGAGCATGTCGTACGAGGTGTCGCCCGCGACGGCGATGGAGCGCACCGAATCGACGGCGCCGGTACGCAGGAACGCGCTGAGCACCATGTCGGGGTAGGGGCGGCCACGGCCGCCCGCGTCGGCCGGGCACAGGGTGAGCGGGACGAGGTCCTGCCAGCCGAGCGCGGCGAGGATCGCGTCCTGGGTGACCCGGGCGAAGCCGGTGGACAGCACCACGGTGCGGCCTTCGGCGGTGAGCCGCTCGACGGCCTCGCGGGCACCCGGTACGGGCGCGATGAGCCCGCCGTCGACGAGCGTCCCGTACGCCTCCTCGAAGGCGGTGTTGGCGGTCTGTGCCTTGGTCTCGTCGCCGAAGAGGTGCCGGAAGACGGAGATCTTGGACTCGCCCATGGTGGCGCGGACGTAGTCGAGCATGGTGGCGTGCTCGGCGGAGCCCTCCTCCACTCCGAGGCGGTCGGCGGCGCGCGCGAAGGCCCGCTCGACGAGGCCGCCGTCGGCGACGGTGGTACCCGCCATGTCGAGCACGATCAGGTTGTACGGGTGCGCGGTGGGCGTCGGGGTGGACGGCTCCGGGGTGGACGGCTTCGCGGTGGCCGACACTGCGGCGGACGACTTCGCGGCAGTCGACTTCGCGGTGGCCGACTCTGCGGCGGTCAACTTCATGATGGTCAACTCCCTTACCAGTTCAGCTCGTTGGCGGTCTGCTCGGCGATGGCGGGCGAGCACGTCATGCCGCGTCCGCCCGGCCCGGTCACCAGCCAGACGCCGTCCCGCACCTGCTGACGGTGGACGACGCGGGTGGTGTCGGTGCACTGGGCGTAGACCCCGGCCCAGCGGCGCTGGATCGCGGGCAGCGGCCGGCCGAGGTAGGACTCGACGACCCGGACCAGGTGGTCGTACGGCTCCTCGACCACGTCGAAGGCGAAGGGGTGCTCGTACTCGTGAGTGTCGCCGATGGTCAGGCCGCCGTCCGCGCGCTGCACCATGAGGAGCTGCATCTTGTGCGCGGCCGCGGTCGGGTCCTGGGCCTGCCCCGCGTTGAGCGCGTCGAGCGCCTCACCGGCGTACGCCGGGTAGTAGCGGAAGCTGTCGGGGTCGGCGACGGAGGTGGTCAGCGGCTCGCCGAGCGGCGCGGTCTGCATCATCTGGAGGCGTACGCGGCGCACGGGCAGGCCGGGGGCGAGCTCGCGCACGAGCCCGCCGAGCGATGCGCCCGTGCACAGGATCACGGTGTCGCCGGTGTGCACGTCGCCGTGGTCGTCGCGGACGGCGCCTTCGCCGGCCTCGCGCACTTCGCGGCCACCCAGGAAGGTGTACCGCCCGGACGCCAACAGCTCCGCTTTCAGGGCGAGTTGTGCGGTACGGGGTTCAACGGCGGCGTCACGCTCACACCACAGGGCGGCGGTGAAGTCGCCGCGCAGAGCAGGGTTGAGGGCGCGGGCCTCGTCGGCGGTGAGCAGCTTGTAACCGCGGGCGGCGGCGTCCTGCCTGGCCAACGCGGCTTCGGCTACGCCGAGTTCGAGACCGGTACGGAGGGGGGTGAGCGAACCGTTGGGCCGGAAGCCGACCCCGGGGACGCGCTTGCCGATCCCGTCCCAGAGCTCGCGGGCACGCAGCGCGGTGTCCAGCTCCGCGCCGCCCGCGCGGCCACTGACCCATATCTGGCCGAAGTTGCGAAGGGAGGCTCCGCGGGCCTCGCTCTCGCGCTCGATGTGTACGACCTCGTGGCCGCGTTCCACTGCGTGCCAGGCGTGCATGGTTCCCACCACGCCGGCTCCAACGACGATGACTCTCACAGCGGCAACGGTCGTGGGGGCGGGTGTCGCCTGCCGGTCCGCCCGGCGACACCCCGGTGAACGGGCCGCCAAGCTTGGCCTAGACCCGTTATGCATCCGTGACCTGACGATCCCGCCCGGTCCGCACCGGATGCCCTACCGCTGCACGGGCAATGGGCTCGACGTCTCGACATCGGATGCCCTACCACTGCGCGCGCAATGGGCTCGACGTCTCGGACATCGGGTGCCCTACAGGGGCGCGGGGAACTGCGCGACCGGCCACACGCGGCCCGCGGGCGACAACGGGTTCAGGGCGGCCGAGGGGGCCGGGCCGCCCGGCATCCAAGGGGCACGGGACGCCGGGCCGGCGGTCAGCGCGCCGTGCCGCCCAGGTGGGTCGTGAAGGAGAACCGGTCCCCCCGGTACAGCGTGCGGACCCGCTCCAGCGGGGCACCCGACGCGTCCCGCGACACCCGGTGGATGAGCAGCATCGGCAACCCCGGCGGCGTACCGATGAGCAACGCCTCCCGCGGAGTCGCCAGCACCGTCTCGATGCGTTCGTCGACACCGCCGAGGGTCACACCGAGCCGGTTGCGCAGATACGCGTAGAAGGAGGAGTCCGGGGCGAACTCGCGGTCCAGGTCCGGCATGCGGGCCACCGCCGCGTACGTGCTCTCCAGCCCCACCCGCTCCTCGTCCGCGAGCAGCACCCGCTCCATGTGCCAGACCGGCTCCCCGCGCCGCAGCCCCGTCTCGTCGGCGAGCGCGGGCGGGCAGGGGAAGCGTTCGAGGGTGATGAGATGGCGCCCCGGCGTACGGCCCTGGCGGCGCACCCCCTCGGTGTAGCTGGCCAGCGACAACGGCTGTTCCAGCTTGGGCCCCGCCACCACCGTGCCCCGGCCCTGGCGGCGCAGCCTCCCTTCGAGGATCAGCTCGCGCAGCGCCTGGCGTACCGTCTCGCGGGCCACCTCGTACCGCAGCGCCAGGTCGCGCTCGGTCGGCAACAGCCCGCCCTCTCCCAACTCGTCGACCAGCAGCGTCAGTTGAGCCTTGACGGCATAGTACTTGGGGATGCGCCCGTGCTCGGGGATACCGGAGCGGACGGGGGCGCCGGGCGCCTGGTTCTCCGGGTAGCCGAGCAGGGAGTCGTTCGGGGAGCCGTTCATGGACCCGTTCATGGAGTCGTTCATGGAGTCGTTCGGGGGAGCCACGGGGTCGATGCTCGCACGGCCAGGTGAACACCCGGCGTCCCCCCGGCGCCGCCCCGGTAAGGGCGCCGACGAGGGCTGGGCCGGGACCGGGCAGGGGCCGGAACCGCCTCAGCGGTCCCGCAGCCTCCGCGCCCCGGCCAGCAGCGTCCCGCCCGCGGCGAGCAGGACGGCCGCGGCGACACCGAGGGCGGTGAGCGCGCCGCCCCCGCCCGTCGCGGCGAGCTCGGTGTCCAGCTCGTGCAGCAGATCGCCCTCGTCCACGACGTCGAAGCGGTACTCGCCCGACTCCCCCACCCACTGCCCTGCGCCACCCCGGCGCTGCACGATCGCGGCGGTCGCGGTGATCGGGCCGGGCACGGTGTCCGCGGTGAAGCCGAGCCGCACCCGCACGGTGAGGGTCCGGCCCGCCCCGACGACGAACCCCGGGAAGCCGTCGTCGAAGACGCCGATGTGCTCGTCCTCGTCGGTCTTGATGAACGGCACGGGATGGCTGCGCCCGGTGGCCGGGTCGTCGAACTCCATCCGCAGCTGCGCGTTGTTCAGGGTGCGGTCCCGGTCGACCAGGACGAGGACCGGGTGGATGCCGTCGCAGGGCCGGTCCGAGGTGTTGGTGAGGTCGAGCGACCACTCCTCGCTTCCGCCACCGGGGACGTACTCCTCCGGCCCGCCCTCGACCTTCGTGTCCAGCGGAAACGCCGAGCCGGTCCGCAGCTCGCACACGGACGGCTTCTCGGCGAGCGGCGGGGCGACGGGCCGCATGGCGACGACCGGCTTGCGCGGCGCGACATCGTGACGCCCGTGCGGGAGCCCGCCGTCGTCGGCCGCGGCGACCCCAGCGAGCGGCGTGACCGTCGCGGCGGCCACCACGGTGACGAGGGCGGCCAGGGCGACAGGGGCGGTGCGCAGTCGCATGCGGGACCTTTGCTGCTCGCGGCGTTGGCTCGGCGGCCGCCGCCGTCCGGAGTGTCTCGGAACCCTCCGGCCGGCCGCGGCCGTGGCACGCGAGCCTGCCACGCACCCGCCCCGCGCCCCGCCCGACGCGGCCCCAGCACGCCCTCGGGCCCGGTAAGACCGCCCCATCAGCCCAATATCCGTTCATAACCGTACGGCGGCGGCCCTGCCCGATGCGGCCCGCTCCCCCATCGGCCCGCGCCCCGGCTATGCCTGCGTGGTCCTGCCCACGGGATACGCCACGTTCGCTCGGCCGAAGACGGGGACGAGGACGAGCTGGGCCGCGCCCTCTGCCACGGCGTGCGGGCCGCCCGCCGCCGGGCGGACCGGGATCGCGGGGGCCCCGCCGCGCCGGGCCCGCTCGTCGACGACCGCGCCCACGCCCCGTACGAACGTGTCCTGATCGGCGGCGACCGTGCGGCCGCCGAGCAGGATCTCGTCGATGTCGAGCAGCCCGACGAGGTTGGCCGCCCCCACCCCGAGGAAGCGGGCGGCGGCCGCGATGTCGCCGCGGGCGACGGCCGTCAGGCAGAGCGCCTCGATGCAGCCGCGCCCGCCGCAGCCGCACGCCGGGCCGCCGAGCAGGATCGTCTGGTGGCCGAACTCGCCCGCGCCGGTACGGGCTCCGCGGTGCAGGGCGCCGCCGAGCACGAGCCCCGCGCCGAGCCCGCTGCCCAGGTGGAGGTAGGCGAAGGAGCCGGCTCCGGTGGTGTCGCGCAGGGCGAGACCGAGGGCGGCCGCGTTGGTGTCCTTGTCGAGGAAGACCTTCTGGCCGAGCCGTTCGGCGAGTGCGTCCCGCAGCGGGAAGCCGTTCCAGTGCGCGAACCCGGTGACGCGGTGCAGCACTCCGCTGCCGTGGTCGAGCGGGCCCGGCATGGCGACCCCGACGCCGAGCACGCGCCGTCCGCCGCTCAGCGCCTCGGCTTCGGCGGCCGCCGCCTCCACCACGCAGGAGGGCTCCGCCCCGAGGTCGAGCGGTACGGTCCTGGCGCCGACCAGGGTGCCCGCGAGGTCGACGACGACCGCGGTCAGCTCGTCACGGTCCAGGTGCAGCCCGATGGCGTGCGCCGCAGAGGGGACCAGCTTGAGCACGGTGCGCGGCTTGCCCCCGGTGGAGGCGCGGCGGCCCGCCTCGGTGGCCGTGCCCTCGTCCCGCAGCCGGCCGGTGATCTTGCTGACCGCCTGCGGGGTGAGCCCGGTGCGTTCGGCCAGCTCCAGCCTGCTGATGCCCGGCTCGCCCGCGGCCCGCAGCAGGTCGAGGACGAGCGCGGCATTGTGGTGGCGCAGCGCCGGCAGGTTCACACCCGTATTGCTCCTGTTCACCGACCCATTGTCCCTCTTGCTTGCACTTTGGCAACAGCGTTGCTTAAGTGGATTCCATGAAGGACCCCCTGAATCCCGTGGACGCCCTGGCCGCCCCGCACGCGCATCCGACCGCCGACCTCCGCGTGGGACTCGTGGGCTACGGCCTCGCGGGCTCCGTCTTCCACGCGCCGCTGATCGCCGCGACCGAGGGCCTGACCCTCGACACGGTCGTCACCTCGAACCCCGAGCGTCAGGCGCAGGCCCGCGCCGAGCACGGCGACGCGCTGCGCTTCGCGGGCTCCCCCGAGGAGCTGTATGACGCTGGGCTCGACCTGGTCGTGGTCGCCTCGCCGAACAAGACACACGTCCCGATCGCGACCGGCGCGCTCAAGGCGGGCCTCCCGGTCGTCGTCGACAAGCCGCTGGCCGGTACCGCCGCCGAGGCGCGCGAGCTCGCCGCCCTCGCCGAGGAGCGCGGCCTGCTGCTCTCGGTCTTCCAGAACCGCCGCTGGGACAACGACTTCCTGACTCTCCAACGACTGCTCGCAGAGGGCGAGTTGGGCGAGGTCCAGCGCTTCGAGTCGCGCTTCGAGCGGTGGCGGCCGCAGCCCAAGGGCGGCTGGCGCGAGTCCGGCGACCCGGCGGAGATCGGGGGCCTCCTGTACGACCTGGGCAGCCACGTCGTCGACCAGGCGCTCGTCCTGTTCGGCCCGGCGCTGCGTGTCTACGCCGAGGCCGACGTACGCCGCCCCGGCGCCCAGGCCGACGACGACACCTTCATCGCGATCACGCACGCGAGCGGCGTGCGCTCCCATCTGTACGTCAGCGCGACCACCGCTCAACTCGGCCCGCGCATGCGCGTGTTGGGCTCGTCGGCGGGTTACGTGAAGTACGGCCTCGACCCGCAGGAGGCGGCACTGCGCGAGGGCGGGCGCCCCGCGGCCGGCGAGCCGTGGGGCGAGGAGCCCGAGTCGCTGTGGGGCCGGATCGGCAGCGGTGATTCGCCGCTGACCGGCGGCGGCCGCCCGGTGCGTACGGCGCCGGGCGACTACCCGGCGTACTACGCGGCGATCGCGAAGGCCCTGCGCGAGGGCGGCGAGCCGCCGGTCACCGCGCACGAGGCCGCGGCCGCGCTCGATGTCCTGGAGGCGGCCCGCCGCTCGGCCCGCGAGGGCGTGACCGTGGAGATCGCGCTGTGAGGGCCCGGGACACGACGGCGCGCCCGGAGACGGCGGAGGGTGGCGCGGGCTCGGGTGCGAGTGCGGGCGCGAGTGCTGGCGCGGGTGGCGTGACCGGCGCGGGCTCTGGCGCAGGTGGCGTGAGCGTCGCGGGCGCCGCGGACTCCGGTGCGGGTGGTGAGGCCGGCGCGGGCGTCGCCGTACCCCCGGCCGGCGACGTGGCCGCCCTCGAAGCGGAACAACAGCGCCTGGTGCTCGGGCGGTTCACCTACGACGACGCGTGGGAGCTCGGCGTGCTGCTGCGTAAGCGCGCCGTCGAGCGCGGCGCGCCGGTCGTCATCGACGTACGGCACGGTGCCCGCACGGTGTTCCGGTGCGCGCTGCCCGGCTCCAACGGCGACAACGACGCCTGGATCGACCGCAAGCGCCGGGTGGCCGAACGCTATGCGGCGCCCTCCTTCCTGGTCGGCGCGCGGTTCAGGGCCAAGGGCACGACGTTCGAGGAGGCGTCCCGCCTCGACCCCGACTCCTTTGCCGCGCACGGGGGTTCGTACCCGGTGACGGTCGAAGGGGTCGGGGTCGTGGGGACGGCGACGGTGTCCGGGCTGCCGCAGGCGCAGGACCACGCCCTGGTGGCCGGGGCGCTCGGCGAACTCGCCGCCGCTCTCCGGCCACGCTGAGCGGGCGCAGACCCGGCCGGTTACCCGAGTCCCTTGGGCTTACGGGTCACCACGAAGGTGATGCCGCCGGCCGCGACGAGCACCACGGCGAGCCCGCCGACCAGGACCATCGTGTCGGAGGGCGCGCCGGTGTCGGGCAGTTCGCCGCCGCCGTCGCTCCCACCGCCGTCGGTGCCGGAGCCGCCGGAGTCGCTCCCGCCGGTGTTCCCGCCGGAGTCACTCCCGCCCGAGCTGCCGCCGGTGGTCATGCCCTCGGTGTCCGTGGGGCTCGGGGTGGGCGGCTCGGGGATGGGGGTGGGGGGTTCGGGCGTGGGCGGCTCGGGTGTCGGAGTGGGCGGCTCGGGTGTGGGGGGGTCCGGGGTGGGCGGTTCCGGGGTCGGGGTCGGCTCGTCGCCCCGGCAGCCGGGAAGGTCCCCGTTGAAGGGGTAGGCGTGGAACTCCTGTCCGCCCCCACCTCCCACCACGGAGGTGTGGACGAGCGAACCGACCGTGAAGAAGCGCCCGTTGATGCCGGGCAGGGTGACGGTGGTCGTGCTGTCGGAGTTGCCGACCAGGACGCTGCCGGAGAACTGCCCGCTGCCGCGCAGCCGGACGGTCTCGGCGTCGGGGAAGTTCCAGAGCAGCCGGTCACGGAGCGCGGCCGGGAGCATGCCCATGTACGTGTTGATGTCGCGCGCCTCGCCGGTGAGGTTGACCAGCACGGTGGCCCCGGCGGGAATCCCGGTGAACAGGAAGCCCTGGGCGCCGCCGCCCGAACCGGTGAGGTCGAAGTCGACGTTGAAGACCTGGATCGCGGACTTGCCGTCACCGGTGAACACGGTCTCGTTGCCGTTGTTCCTGGCCGTGCCGGTGGCGGTCCTGTGCTTGCCGTCGACGTAGGCGTAGCAGTGGCTGGCGGCGGCGAGGTTCGGCCTGAGCCGGGCGTAGGGGGCGGCCGCGTCGGGGTCGTGGACGGCCCTGGGCCGGACCGTGCCGCTGAGGGTGCCGCCGTGGCGTACGACACCGGAGACGGAGCCCTCCTCGGCGAGGAGGCGCTGGCCGGGGCCGACGGTGACGTCCTTGCCGGTGGTCAGGAAGTCGGTGCCGTTGTCCGGCGGCACGCGGGAGCCGACGCCTGCGACGCCCACGTTGTAGACCTGGGAGACGCCGGCGGCCTTGTGCTGGTCGAACCCGCCCAGCACGACGATCTTGCCCTCGGCCTCGGCGGCGGCCTGCCGCACGAGGAAGTCGCCGCCGACGAAGATGTTGATGTTGTTGTCGCGCCCGGCGAGCGACCCGTTGTTGGGGTTCGGGTAGGGCACGACCGGACAGTTGCTGCCTTTGCAGGGGCCGAGCCCGTCCGGCAACGGATCGGCGACCCCGAGGGTGGCCAGGCCCCCGACGACGACGGCCGCCCCCATGACCACGGCCGAGGCGGCGCCCGCCCTTCTCCGCCGCCCTGCCCCACGTGCCCCACGTGCCACACCTGGCTTATTTCGCATTTACGCAATATGCGAAATTTGCCGCAGGGTTGCCGCGAGACACGCACGGGGGCGCCCCATCCGGCGCAGGGCGCCGACGAAACAGCAACCACCTACAGGTAGCCGAACCCTCCGACCCCTCAGACCCCTCCGACCCCGCCGAACGGGCGGGCGGGTGGGAGAGGGCAAGGGCCGCAGGCCCAAGCTCCCCCCACCCGAACCCCGCTGGAAGCGCTACGCGTCCTTGAGCAGCTGCCGCTGCCGCCCCAGCCCCTCGACCTCCAGCTCCACGACGTCCCCCGCCCGCAGATACGGCTTGGGCTCCGGCTGCCCCATGGCCACGCCCGCGGGCGTACCCGTGTTGATGACGTCACCCGGGTACAGCGTCATGAACTGGCTGACGTACCGCACGACCTCCGCGACGGAGAAGATCTGCTGCGCGGTGGAGCCGTCCTGCTTGAGCTCCCCGTTGACCCAGAGCTTCAGCGAGAGCGCCTGCGGGTCGGGCACCTCGTCCCGGGTGACCAGCCACGGCCCGAGCGGGTTGAACGTCTCGCAGTTCTTGCCCTTGTCCCACGTGCCGCCGCGCTCGATCTGGAACTCCCGCTCGGACACGTCGTGCGACACCGCGTACCCGGCGACGTACGCCAGCGGGTCCTCGTCGTCGCTCACGTACCGCGCGGTGCGCCCGATGACGATGGCGAGCTCGACCTCCCAGTCGGTCTTGACCGACTTGCGCGGTACGAGCACCGTGTCCTCGGGTCCGACCACCGTGTCCGCCGCCTTGAAGAAGACGACCGGCTCGGCGGGGGTGGCCGCGCCCGTCTCCTCGGCGTGGTCGTGGTAGTTCAGCCCGATGCACACGACCTTGCCGATCCGTGCGACGGGCGGCCCGATGCGGGCGCCGGCATCGGCGAGGGCGGGCAGCACGCCGGTGTCGGCCGCGGCCCGTATCCGGTCCAGGGCGAACTCGTCGGCGAGCAGCTCGCCGTCGATGTCCGTCACAAGGCCGGACAGGTCCCGCAGGGTCCCGTCGGCGTCGAGCAGCGCCGGACGCTCTTGGCCGGCATCGCCTACGCGCAGCAGCTTCATGGTCAGTCTCCCTTGGTCGAGCGGGGCCCGGCCGATGGGTAGCGGCCATCGGAGGATCGTCCGATCCTCCAAGGAAGACGTCCACTCCGCAAGACCCCGTTCACAAACTGGACCGTAACCGGGCCCCGGGGTGCTATGCGCCGAGCTCCGGGGTCCTACGCGTCGGGCCCCGGGGTGCTATGCGTCGGGCTCCAGGTGCCCCCGACGCGCTACGCCGCCGTCGCCAGCGCGGCAGGCGTCGCGGGCACCATGTCCTTGTAGAGGAAGGCCCGCTCGACGGCGGACCACGTCGTACTGGTCACGAGGTAGAGCGCGGCGGCGAGCGGCACCACGCCGACGGAGATCAGCGTGCCGAAGGAGAGCAGCGGCATGAACTTGCTCATCGCCGCCATCCCCGGCACCGCGTCCTGGCCGCCCGGCGCCACGACGGGCGTGGCCGCCATCTGCCGCTTCATCCGCCGGTAGTTGAAGGTGGCCACGGCCGCGACGACCGCGAACAGCACGACGTACACGAGCCCCCGCGCACCGAACACCCCGCCATGCGCGAGCGCGGCCGTCCAGTTCCCGCCGAGCGGCGCCTGGAAGAGGGCGTGGTCGAGCAGACCGTTCGCCTTCCCGCCGATGCTGGTGCTGGAGAACAGGTGGTAGAGCAGGAAGAAGGCGGGCATCTGGAGCAGGCCGGGCAGGCAGCCGGAGAGCGGCGACACCTTCTCGGCGGCGTGCAGCTCCATGACCGCCTTCTGGAGCGCCTTGCTGTCCTTGCCGTGTTTCTCGCGCAGCGCGGTCATCTGCGGCCGCAGCCTGGCCTGCGCTTTCTGGCCCCGGGCCGCCTGCCGCGACAGAGGGTGCACGGCCAGCCGTACGAGAGCGGTGAAGAGCACGATCGCGGCAGCCGTCGACGCACCGTGGAAGGCCGGTTCGAGCAGGGCGGCGAGGTGTTCGGTGAGGCTCGCGAAAGCGCTGAAAAGGGAGCTGAACATGAGGAGGCCCTCCGGGGCGTCTCGTCAGGGAGGAACACGTGAGCGCACGCGTGTGACGTGCGGTTCTGCGTGAGGTGACGAGCCGGCGGGGCGGTGGTACGAGGGGGTACGGGTGCCCTACGCGGCCGTCGGGACGAGACGGCCGGGTGCTCGGGGCCGGGGCCGCCCGGAGGCGTCGGGATCGCGCTGCGGGAGGAAGGCGGTACGGCGTTCCCGGTCGCGGATCGCGGTACGCACCCGGGTGCGCGCCACATGCGGCACCGCGCGCGAGGCGAGGGTGGCGCAGACGGCGAGCGCGGACCCCGCGGCGGCGGTCGCGGCGAGCGCGACGGCGGCGGAGAGCATGCCGCCCTCGACGAGGACGACCTGGGCAAGCAGGAAGAGGAAGAGCCCGAGCAGGGGACGGGCAACCCGCGCACCACGTGCGATGACGCCGCTCATGCCGCTGCCCTCCCTCGGTCACCGTCCGGTCCGCTCCGCGGGTTCCCGCGCGCACCGATACCTTCAGCCGTTATACACGACGCCTCGGCGGGGGTGTCCGGTGGTGCGAGAAAGACCACGGCCGGACGGGACCCGGGGCGGCCTGGCGGCGGACCGGCGTGGACCGGTGGCGCGGCCGGGACCGGCGACGGACCGGCGCGGACCGGCGGCGCGGCCGGGACCGGACACGGACCGGCGCGGACCGGCGGCGCGGCCGGGACCGGACACGGACCGGCGTGGACCGGTGGCGCGGCCGGGACCGGCGACGGACCGGCGACGGACCGGTGGCGCGGCCGGGACCGGCGACGGACCGGCGACGGACCGGCGTGGACCGGCGGCGCGGCCGGGACCGGACACGGTGATCGTGGTGTCGGCGGCCCGGGCGGTGGCGGCCGCGGGCCTCACGATGCTGCTGCCCTCACACCCGTAACACCTCGTCGTGCAGGGCCTTGGGCACCCGCTCCGACGAGGCCGCGCTCACACGCGTAGCACCTCGGGGTCCTCCTCATGAATGGGATCACGGGCCAGCACATCGTCCGGTACGGGCGCACCCTTCGGCCCGAGGAGTGAAACGGGAAGCGCCACAAGGAGGTTGAGCCCGAGCGCGACGATTCCGGCGTTCACCCCCCACACCGGGTCATGGTCGGTGAACACGAACCCGCAGACCGTCCCGACCCCCACCGCGAGCCCCGCGAGCCCACCCACCAGCGTCAACTTCCGCCATACCAGCCCCAGAAGCAGCAGGGGCAGAAGCTGCGCCATCCCTTCGTAGGAGATGAGCGAGAGCCGGACGAGTGTGTTGGGCACGGTGTACGTCATGAGTAGCGCGAGCGCGCCCGCGACGACCACCACGATCTGCGACGCGCCCTTCTGCCGCTCCCGCAACCGCGGCACGAGCGAGAGCACACTGCGCCCCCACATCGTGCCGATGACCAGCATGAACACGGCCATCGGCACGATGGACGACAGCGCCGCCGCCACCCCGATCAGCCCGACGGTCCAGGCGGGCAGCGAGTCGACGACCAGCTTGAAGAGCGCGAGGTTGGAGTCGGCGCCGACCAGGCCCGGCACGACGAAGATCGCCGCCATGCCGAGCAGCATCGGCACGAAGAGCAGCACGTTGTAGGCGGGCAGCAGCATGGCGTTGCGCCGCAGAGCGTCCGCGCTGCGCGCGCCGAGGTAGCCGGCCACCGTGGTCGGGAAGATGACGACCGTAAGGGAGTTGAGTACGGATGTGGTGGCGAACCACGCCTCTCCGAAGGCGCCGCCGTGGCCGGGCAGCGTGAGCCAGTCGCTCTTCTCGCTCACGATCCGGTGGAAGAAGTCCCCGTACCCGGCGAAGTAGTGCAGCGGCACATAGATCGCGAGGAAGGCGAGGGTGGCGATGACGAGGACGTCCTTGAGCACCGACACCCAGGCGCTGCCGCGCAGTCCGCTGACGACCACGAACCCTGTGGTGACCGCGAAGGCGATGAAATAGGCCCAGTTGAGCGAGATCGCACCGTAGGAGATGGTCGAGACGACCACGCCCATGCCGGTGATCTGCAACTGGATGTAGGGGAGCAGGAAGACGGTGGCGAGCAGCGCGACCAGGGCGCCCACCCAGGGCCGCCCGTAGCGATGGGCCACCATGTCGGTGATGCCCACCAGGCCGTGCTTCTTCGCGTACGCCCACAACGTGGGCCCGACCACATACCCGACGGCGTAGCCGCACGACATGTAGGCGACCACGTACAGCACGGGGGCGCCGTAGTTGTATCCCCAGCCCGCGGCACCCAGATAGCTGAAACTGGTGTAGCTCTCGCCCGCCATCAGCACCCAGATGAACACGGTACCCAGGCTCCGCCCGCCGACGGACCACTCGGCGAGCCCACCGCCTCCGCCGCCCCGCCCGCCCCGGCCGTGTACGGCGTAGAGACCGAGGGCTACGGCGCCCACCATGAAGACACCGAAGATGGTGGTGGCGACGGCCGCGCTGCTCATCGCCCGCCTCCCGCCACGTGACCGTGCCGCTCGCCGCGCCGGCCGCTCCGTCTGTCGCCGCGCCAGGTCAGCCAGATGGCGAGCGGCGTGACGAGCGTCGCGATCAGTAGCCAGAAGAAGAGGAACGGCACCCCGAACACCACGGGCCGCACCTTGTTCACGAAGGGCAGCGCCCCCAGGTACAGCAGATAGGGCACCCCCAGCCAGAGCACATGAGATCGACGACGGCGCATACCCGAACGCTAGCGCGGCCTGCTCGCCCGCAACTTGCCCCACACGACCAGCCGGTAGGTGGACGTGAACTCGGGCGTGCAGGTGGTGAGCGTGATGTAGTGCCCGGGCTCGCTGTACCCGTACGAGGGCTTGACATCGCTCCGGGGAACGGCCGCTATGGTCCCGCTGTCGCGCGCCGAGGTCTGGGGCAGCACGGAATCGACGACGTACGTATAGACGGTGTCCCGCGTCTCGACCACCACCTCGTCGCCCGCCCGCAACTTGTTGATGTAGCGGAACGGCTCCCCGTGGGTGTTGCGGTGCCCGGCGAGCGCGAAATTGCCGGCCTGCCCGGGCTGCGCGCTCTGCACGTAGTGCCCGACGTACCCCTTGTCGAGGACTCCGGCCTTGCTGATGCCCTGCGCGATGGGCGCGGCGACCGCGATCCGGGGGATCCGGATGACGGCGTACGCCTGATCCCCGCGCAGCACACCCGTACCGCTGCCGCTACCGCTACCGCCGGCGCCCGCCTTGGCGCCGCCCGCCGGGGCGCCCCCCGAAGAACCGGGAGCGACACCACCCCCCTCCCCCACCGCCACCTGCTCATCGCCGCCGGCGCCCCCACCTGCGCTCCCCGGGTCCGCGCTCCCTGCAGCTCCTCCCGGGGTGTCCCAGGTCTCCTCCAGGGAATGGACGGTGTGCCCGGCCTCGGCGCGGGCCTCCCGGTTGGTCCACCACAGCTGGTGCACGACGAGCAGCAGGACGACGAGCCCGCAGGTCACGGCGAGCTCGGCCCCGGCCCACAGGCCCCGGGCCGCCCAGGCCCGCCGTCCGCGCCCGCCCCGCACCACCACCGGCATCCGTCTGCGCACGGGCGCAGGGTAGGCGCCGCACCCGCAACTCACCAGGCCCGCAACGTGACGGAGTCGACTCCCCAGGGTCAAAAGCGCCCTCCGCCACGCCCCCGTACAGCAGTACGGTGTCCCTCATGCGCCCTGACACGCCTGCCGATCACACTGCCGAAGCCGAGCGTCTGCTGCGCACCGCCGCGCAGTACCCGGAGGACCACGAGCCCCTGCTCCTTCAGGCCGCGGCCCATCTGGAACTCGCCGGCGACCGCCCCAGGGCCACCACGCTCTACGACCGCCTGTTGTCCTCGGCCACGAAAATGGACCACCCCCACCTGGTGAAGGCGTTCAAGGCGGCGAACCTGTGGGAGTACGGCCACGAGCCGGAGGCACGCGCGATCATCGACGGCATCCGCGCGGCGGCCCCGCTCGACCCGGCGGCGTGGGGCGTCGTCGCCGAGACGCTGGAGTCCCACGACGAGCTCGACCTGGCCCACGCCTCCCTGACCACGGCGCTGACGCTCCTCGGCGTGGCCGAGGCGACCATCGACCAGGCGGCCCTCCCGTACAGCACCGGGTCGCTCCTCACCACACGCCACCGGGTACGCCGTCTGCTGGCGCTGCCGCACGACACGTGGGACACCCTCGCCGACGAGCTGCACACCGCGCCGATCCCCCTGGACGAACTCCACGACCCCAAGCGCCTGTGGTCCCTCGGCTCGAACGACCCGGCCGAACTCCGGGCCGAACTGGCCCGCCTGCGTGCCGAGTTGGGCACCTACCGGCTGGCACTGTCCCGCCCGTTCCCGGTCGCGGTCCTGCACTGGCCGGAGCCGGAACTGGACGAACTCCTCACGGCGTACCCCGAGCTCCAGTCCGAATACCCCACGCACACCGCCCACTTGCTGGACATCGAGGCGTCCCTGCGCGAACTGGCCGCGGCCGGCACCCCCAACCTCGGCATCGTGACGGCGACCGTCCCCTCCTACGAGGCCTTCGCCGCCTCGGAGTCCTCCTCCCCCGCCAACGCCGACCTCCTCCCCCAATACGCCACCACCCTCGCCGCCCGAGGCCGAGCCACCTCCTGGCCCCCGGGCCGCGGCGCGGACTGCTGGTGCGGCTCAGGCGTCAACTACGGGGACTGCCACGGGGCGGCTTGATCTTTTCGCGGCTTCCCTTGGGTTCCACGGGCCGTTGCCCCATCTGCCAGCATCAAAGAAAGAACGAGGTCCGTCCGTTGCTTCCGCTCGATCTCGCCGCGGCGGTGAACATCCAGTCACAGGTCCTTTTACAAGAGGACCCCGAACTCGCCGCCGTCTACTCCCGTCTGCGCCAACTCGATCCCACCGGCCAACGCTTCGCCGCGGTACTGCGCGACACGATCGACCAGCTCCTCAACGGCGAAGCCACTGGCCGGTACGACTGGAAATCTCTGTACAAGACCGAGAAGACACACGCCGGAACTGTCGTCGAGATCAACCTCCAACGGGAGTTCAAGTTCAGCGACGGTATCGATATGGATTACGAGATCGCTGGAGCTGATGTCGACTGCAAGTACTCGCAGCTCTTCGGAGGTTGGATGATCCCGCCCGAGGCGATGGGACACCTGTGTCTGCTCGTCTGGGCAGATGACTACAAGAGTGAATGGAGCGCCGGGCTCCTGCGGATAAAGCCCGAGTGGCTCAACAAAGGGAACAACCGTGATGCGAAGCTGACGGTCAAGGCCGAGCACCGGAAGAAAATCCTCTGGCTCTGGCACGGCTGCGCACTGCCAGAGAACGTCCTTCTCCATATGAGTGAGAGCGACCGCGAAGCCATTTTCGCCCGCCCCTCGGGCCAGGCCCGCCTCAATGAGTTGTTCCGGAGGGCCCAGCAGCGGCGCATCGGGCGCAGTGTGGTGCGTACTGTCGCCCAGCAGAAGGACTACATGAAGCGCGTGAGGGGCAACGGCGGGTCCCGAACGGCTCTGCGGGAGGAGGGGATCCTCATCATGGGTGACTACGACAGCCACCGGCAGGTCGCGGCGCAACTGGGTGTTCCCGTACCGGCCGAGGGTGAGTTTGTCAGCGTCCGGGTAGCGGAAGCATGCTCTGGCCAACCCTCCAGTCCCGGCGTGGTCCTCGGCGGGCGACGCTGGGTTGTGGCCAGCGCCACGGACGCTCCGCAGACAGCCCCGCCCCTTCCCACCCATACCAAGCAAGCGAGGTGACCGGCTCGAGGCGTCCCGGCTGCGGCCTCTGTCACCAGAAAGCTCACAGGGGGCTGCACGGCCGGTGTCATGATGAACCCACGTCGACCACCCAGTGATCTCCGCCCGCAGGGCGACGAATCAGCTAGAGCGAGCCGTGCCGAACATGACAGACGACTGGAGCCCCCCGCCCGGATCCTGGGCATCCTCTGCCGCGAGGCGCCGGAACATGCAGGCGATCCGGAGCCGGGACACCAAACCCGAGCAGCTCGTCCGCCGGCTTGTGCACGCCCAGGGGCTTCGCTACCGCGTTTCAGCGAAGCCGGTACCGGAGCTTCGCCGTACTGCCGACATGGTCTTCCGTCCCGCAAAGGTGGCAGTATTCATTGATGGCTGTTACTGGCACGGCTGCCCGGAACACTACGTACCGCCGAAGACGAACCATGGCTACTGGTCGCAGAAAGTCGTCGGAAACGTGAACCGTGACCGCGACACTGATCAGAAGCTGCGCTCTGCAGGCTGGACAGTGCTCCGGTTTTGGGAACACGAGCCGCCCGAAGAATGTGCGCTCCGGATCGCGGCCACGGTTAGACGGCTGCGGCCTCCGTCCCAGCAGGTCCCCTGAGCGTCAGCCATTCTGCTCCCGGGAAGCCGCCTCGAACGCCGCATAGATCTGCTCGCCTACAGCCCTGGCCACGGGGGGCGGAAAGGCATTTCCCACCTGCCGGTACGCAGCAGTCTTACGCCCGGCGAAGGCCCATTCGGTGGGGAATCCCTGGATGATGGCGGCTTGTTGTACGGTCAGTTTGGGGCCAGCCTTCGCGAAAAGGTCACGTTCCTTGTCCTTGAGCTTCTTAGGGTCGTCGGCAACGCCGAGCCCGCATACGCCGAGGTCAGACCAGGCCCGCTTAGCCCTCGTCGGACCGAGGTCGGCGCCCCCGTGCTTCTTCGAGCCACCGACTAGCGTCGGAGCCACTCCCTTGAGTGCATTCTCGTACCAGTCCTTGAACGCCTGGTCAGCGCGGGGGTCATCGGCTACCGCATCGAAGCGCTCACGCATCGTTTCTTCGAGAGCCTCCCCCACCTTGACCTCGGGCACAGGCGCAGGCTTGTGATGCTCGAGGTACTTTGCGTACTCGGGCTTCATCGCAACGAGGATGGCCCTCGGACGCAGCTGGGGGACGCCGTACCTCTTCGCCTCCAGCACCTCCCAGTAGCACTTCTCGTAACCCAGCGACTCGAGCCGCTTGACGATGTCGGCGCGGTAGGCAGTGAACTTCGGATCTACGAGACCCCGGACGTTCTCAATCATCACGGCCTTGGGCTCGAGCTGATCGACGAGATCCAGCATCGTGGGGAAGAGATCACGCTCATCGTCCGCACCGAGCTGCTTGCCCGCGGCGGAAAACGGAGGACACGGCACTCCGCCCGCAAGCAAGTCCAGTTCGCCGGGCTGAAGCCCCAGATCCTGAGAGTCGAACTCCCTGAGGTCGGCCTGGATAACCCTGCACCCCGACCACTCGGCGTCGGCGCCTGTGTTGTCTCTCAGCGTCTGGCACGCATCCTTGTCGATCTCAATCAGTGCCACGTGCTTGAAGCCAGCCTGGTGGAGACCGACTGCCTGCCCGCCCGCCCCCGCACAGATCTCTACAGATGAGTACTTGAGCTCATTCGTGCGGATCATGTCCCCTCACTTTCCGGTCGACAACGGTGGCAGCTTTAAGCAATCCACCAACACAGAGGGTGACAGACCCCACTGACAACGAGACGGAACTAGTCTGCCGCACGCCACGGCCCTCTCAGAACACCCCTGTACGCCGGGCTCCTCTCGCAGAACGCTCCCCTGAGGTACGAGCGGAAGGATGTGGCTGCGTGACAAGCAGGCCTCACCTGGCGCTGAGGGCCTTCATGTGCCCCAGGAGGGCCTGGATATCAAGGGCGTCCATGCCTCCAGCCACCGAGGGTTCTTCCTCAAGGTCAGCAAGCCGGTGTACAGCGGGGTCGTCCAGAATGCGCCCCATGAACGTGACCTTTTCCTCCAGGCGCTTCGCAACGACCTCATCGACCGTGCCGACCGCCGCAAGGACCGTGACACGGGTCTCTGTCTCCGGGGCGAGGCCAAGACGGTGGATACGGTCCAGGCTCTGCAGGAAACGTCCCGCCATGAAATCCCGGTCCACGTAGACAGCATCGTGGCAGACCTGATGGAGACTGATGCCCTCTCCCAGGGTGGCCGGGTTGGAGAGCAGCACCAAACAGTCGGGATCTTCGCGGAATCTCGTGATCTGCTCGTCCCTGTCCTGGGTCCCGCCATGGACGACAGCTGGTTTGTACTCCGCGAACATCCTCTCCATCGTGGTCAGGCTCCGCACGAAGGTCGTCCACACCAGAGTTTTACGTCCAAGCGCGGCGTTGGCTGCCACCAGGCTGAGGGCTTCCGCGTACTTGGGTGAGAGTTCGTAACTCGGCAGATCCCGCAACAGCGCGTACAGAGAGTCACCCTGCGGTACCTCCAGGGGTGGCACCTGGTACGTGAGGGGCTCGTACCGGCTCGTTCCCTTGCTGAGCAGGGCCGGGCTCGTGGCCGCCATCAGAAGGCGAAGCAGTGCTTTTCCCAGCGCGTCGAAGTCATCCCGCGACGCTTCCGCCCTGGCCGTGAACCGGCCAACCAGCGCGTCATAGATCTCGCGGTGCAGCGGTGGCAAATCCACATACCGAATCTTCGTCACCACAGGCGGCAGCCCCAGCTCCCGTTTGGTCGTCCGGGTGAACAGCGGGCGGAGCACTTTGCTGGCATGGCTCAGGTCGCCGCCGTCCACAGCACTGGTGACCACACGCCGACCGTGACCTGGCCAGACGAAGGACAGCAGATTTTCCAGATCACGGGCGCCGTTGGGAGCAGGCGTGCCGGTCAGTATGAGGCGCTTGCGAGCCAGCGGACCCAGAGCCATACAGGCGCTGCCGTACGTTCCTTGTACCCCGAGTTTCATCCTGTGCGCTTCATCCAAGATGATCATGGACGGGGCGGCTCGCAGCCAGGACGCGAGCGTGGCCAACGACCGGTCTAGGCGTTCGTAGTTGACGACGAGCACTTCCGTACCGAGCTGGGGCCGCTTGCCCATCACCTCGCTGGCCAACGGCGTGCTGAGGCACTCTGCCGTTTCGAAGCGCCATGCTTCATAAGCTGACTTCGGGCTCACGACCAAGAGCCGGCTGACCTCGCCACGTTCCCGCATTGCGGCGTAGACAGCGAGCGCGACCCGGGTCTTCCCCGCACCCGGCACGCTGAAGTTCGCCCCATGCCGCATGGAGAGGAGATAGGCGATATCGCGCCGCTGGAACGATGTCAGTTCTGCTCGCCACCCTGAGCCGAGCAGACCCGCGACCTCGTCGGCGGAGAACGCAGTCCGGCTGTCGGGGCCACGGTCATGTAGGGACTGTTCGGCGCTGGCAGCGTCATCGAGCACCCCTCCCACCAGCTCGGCGAGAGCGTCCTCCCACTCGACGTCCTCGGGAGAAGGCCACGCTCCCAGAGCGTCGAGCCCCACCAAGAAGTCATCAAGGGCGATTTCCACGCCCAGGAGTTCGCGCTGGCTCGTGGCGGGGAACCGGGCAGCGAGCTGGGCCAGGTCTCCCTGATGGTGAGGCGCGGCCCGGAGGGCTGCCTTGGTCCGGGTCACGTCGAACCCAATGCGCAGTGAAGGTCCGCCCCCGCTGGCCATCAGCCCTCATTCCTTCTGGCGTGCCGCATCAAGCAGCCACGCAACACCTTCACCAGGCTCGGAAATGGTACGAGCGCACTGGGCTGCGAGCTTGCCGAGGGTGTCCCGCAGCTTGACCACCGCCTCGTCGAGCGCCTCCTCATCGAGACTGCGGGACGCACGGGACATCACCAGGTCGGTGATGCACTGCTCGAGATCTTGGCATGCGTCATGGATCCGATCGGGAGCGGCTTGCTTACGCTTGCGGACTCGGGCGTCTTTGCCCGCCGGCTCCAAGGCGCTCTCAACTGCCTCGCGCGCTGCCCGGAACGTGCTGGTCGCAGCAACCACCCGATCAGCGGCGACTGTCTCTGCGGCCCCTTCGACTGCCTTCGCCCTCAGGACGGAGTCCGTCAGCGCTCTCGCGGCCCCCACCTTGGGGTCTGCTGCGCGTACCGTCCGGCCCAGGCCTGGAATCGTCACCGCGGACGCAGCGGCTACGGGGTTCAACTCCGCCGGAAGACGCTTATCGAGGTACCTCGCCCTGAAGTCGGGCTCGATGAGACGGACATCCGTCTTCGAGAAGCCAAGAAGAATGGCGGCAAGACGACTCTCCTTCAGGAGGTCTGCGTTCTCCCTGCTGACCGCCGATTCCTTGACGTAGCGCCGGTGGAGTTCCCGCAGCTTCTCTTGATGGTCTTCGAAATCGAGAAGCCGCAGCACCGCGTCACCGTCCCGGCTCCGCTCAATCAGGTCGCGCAGACAGGTCAGGATCCACAGGTCCTGCTCGCAGGTCGCCGTCCGGATCCGGAAGTCACGGGCGATGTCCGCCGGCTGCCTCCCGATGCTGAACTGCTCATCGATGGCAAGGAGCCTGTTGACGTACGAATACTCGCGCCGGTGGTCTCTGCGCAGCTGCAGGGAAAGCTCAACCGCGTCGACATCGTCCCAGGTGCAGGAGTCAGGCAGCACGCCCACCCGGATGTGAGCAACGCCCAGCTCGGACAGTGCAGCCCGGCGTGTGTTGCCGTTGACCAGCACTCCGTCGCGGGTGATGAGCCCAGGATCGTTCTGCTTGAAGTCGTGAAGGCTGTCCTTCAGGACCTGGTAGTCCGGATCCTCCTTCGAGGGGTCAGCCGGCAGTGCCTTAAGGAGGTAGTGAAGGTACTCCTGGCTGGCCGTGCTCCAGGGGTCCAGGTCCAGCTGCCGGTCGCGAGCGGAGTCGTAGCTCCGCTGCGCGCGGATGCGGTGTGTCCCCGGGTTGTAGTAAAGCGAAGCCACCGGCATGTTGATGACTTCCACATGCAGGGGCAGCCCCCGCCACTCAACCGTCAGCGTCTCCTGGGTGCCGGCCGCGGTGCCTGCTTCGGCGAGGCGTTGCAGGACCAGTTCCTGGTTCTCTTTCGCTCGCGGCGGCCTTCCGAAATCCTTGCTCATGTCTCACTTTCGGCTCAAAAGGAGGATGGGGGGCGGCGGGCGCCGCGGTCCAGACCGGTCCCATTCAGTCAGTGTCGGCAGAGTCCAGCACCTGACGGATCCTGATCCGGGACTCTTCAGGCAGGGCTCGGTACTCCGCCCACAGCCGCTCCACTGTGCTGAACGGACGTCGGTCATCAGCGATCCAGCCGGCGAGAACCCGGCGCTCCAGCCGACCTAGTTGACGTACCTGCGCCAGCACATCAGCTGGCTCAGCGGTGAGCTGACGGCCGCCGACACGGCAACGATTGCACTCCGTCACCAGCTCCACCGAGACCGCGCCATCAGATTGCCTGACCTGCCGGCGGGCAATGTCGAGCTGAGCACTCTCGAACGTGCCGGCATAAGTCTGGCCACCGGAGATCCCGCAGGACCTGCAGAAGTTGCCGTCCCGGCTCATGATTTCGCGGCGTTGTGTCGCGGTGACGGAGACCGTGGACTTGGCACGCCCCTTTCCAGGCTCCCAGACCGGCTCTCCCTGCCGGACAAAACGCTGCTCGTGGGGCTCTAGCGTAATATCGTCTCGATTTGTATCGATTTGCCAGCCATGGTCGCGCAAGTCCCGCATGCGCCGGTCGATCTGGGAGACCCCCGGAAAGGCCTGCCTCAGCTCATCCTTCGTGAAGGTACTGCCTTCACCCACGACACTTACCAACCAGAGACCGGCCCGCTTCATAGTGCCGAGATTCTCGTCCGTCCACGACGGCAACACCATGACAGTCACCTTCCGAAAGCAATGCTGGCCGCAACGCGCAGGCACCCCGAACATCAGGGTCACTCCATTTATCCCCACCCAGCGGGGCGCGGGCAACTTTTTACCGGCGGGCCGCGTTCACGGATTTATGAACATAGAAGTATTGACTCTGCAGGGTGGAGGCGGTATCGGAAACCCATCCCGGGGCTCGGGAAGTACCTCGCGAATTAGCACACATCGGCACACTTCACCCTTACCGCGAACTCCGCGGCGGCATTCCATCAGCCGACCGGCGGCCTCCCGGAGCCCCAGATGCTCGCTACCGCCACCCAGGAGGCGGGGCGCCCTGCCCACGATCCGCCGAACAAGTCCGCCCTGTGCCTGAACTGGAGCTCTGCGGTGAATGCGCGCCGCACAGGAGGACCGGCAACCGTCTGCGGCAGCACCGGCAACTGTCAGGAGCACCGGCAGCGCACGGAGACGAAACGGCACCGCCGACCCTTTTCGGCCACAGAACGTGGAATCAGCCGGCTTCACAAAGCCCTATGGCAGCTATCGTGGGAAACGGAGGATGGAATTCCGCCTCCCGGCGCGCTCCTCTACCATACAAATCGCTGCATCGTCTCAAGAATCACGATTTCCCATGGCCGCAAGTTGGCGAACAGCGGTGGCTTGACTTTTGCCGCCCCTGCAATGCGATGATCACATCAGGAAAAGGTTGATCGGGCCTGAGCGTGGTAGTTCCGAAATGGGCCGGTCAACGAACACATCGGACAGGGCGAAAGGCTATCCGCCCGGGAACAGAGGTTCAGTGCCCCCGCGAGGGAAAATTACCGCCGGCTTTCACGCTGCCGCGACAGCAGCGGAGCGGGAGTGTGCGCTCTTGGTGCGCGAGTTATGCCAGCACTCCATGAGCACCTACAGCAGTCATAATGTCATCGCACAGCAGGTGCCGACGGCCCGTTCCGCCCTGTCGGCGTACGTTCGTGCGCGCTCCGTCCCCCCGCTTAACGTCATGCGTCGCCTCTACGAGATCGCCCTCGATTGCGAGGCGGAGGACCCAGCCCGCCTGCCGTCCCTGGAAGACGTGCTGGAAATTTGGAGAGCAGCTTCAGTCTCGCGAAGGGGGCTGGGCGACGACGCAGTGCAGGCCCAGCTCGCTCGCCTCAAGGCTGCCCGCCGTCGCCAGCACGGCGGTGTGGTCCTGCCGGCGCAACAGGGGGGCCCCGCTCCGCGACCGACTCCTCCGGCTGCAGATGACGCCATCCGGCACCTCAAGGCAGGGCGGGAGAACGACGCGTTCTCGTTGTTCTGGCACATCGGACAGACGCATACACCAGCCGAGATCCGGGATGTGATCGCCGCCTACACCATTGCGCAGGAAAGGGATGCGGTCGACGCCGTGCTGGCCAGCGCCTCGGAACGACGGGCTGAGGATGTTCTGCTGGTCACGGCAGCGCTTCTGGAAGCGCAGTGCTATGACGACGCGATGGCTCTCGTACAGGCTTCCGTTCAGCGCAGCGGCTGACCCCCCGCGACACAGGGCCTCTGCCTGGAGCCCTCGACAGTGGCTCCGATACCAGCCCCAGGACGTCCCAGGGCTCTCCGAGCCCTGGGCGGAGAAAAGAAGAGTGACCCGCTGCTCCGAGGTTTGGAGACGCACGGAGCAGCGGGCACCGCGCCCCACATTTCCATCCGCGTGCACAGAGGATAGGAACGCTATGACCAACAATGACATGCCGCAGGGAGACGACGCCTCCGGTGGGCTGGAGCCGGCCCTCCCTCCTGCGGATCGCACGCGCACGATCGTCGCCCAGGTAACTATTTCGGTGCCCGGCCTGCGGCGCGAGTACCCCCGGTACGCCTCCGTCATGGGGAGCGGCGTCCTCTGCTCCGCCATCCTGTCGGGGCACGCGCCTCAAGACCCCGGCTCCCTCTGGGCGCTCGTCGTCCTGTCGATCGCGGCACTTTGGCTTGAGGCCTGGGCCCAGCGGGGACGGTAGTCCCCGCCAATTCGAGAGGGCTGGCGCGGTCTGCATTCGCGCCAGCCCTCTCAGCGATCGCCCGCCGGACGGACATACGTCAGCAGCACCCGCTCAGAGCCGCGCAGCGCCCCCGCGTAGCCTCAAGGAAACCGCACTTCAGGAGGCAAACCATGGCAAAGGTTCCCGCAACTGCGATCGCGGCCGGCGGGCTCGTCGGGGGGTATGGGGTGGCTCGGTGGAGCAAGAAGCGGCCGCTCGGCGGGGTGGCGCTTGCCGCGGCGGGGGCGCTTGCCGCTCGGCAGTGGCAGCAGGCCGCCGGGACCAAGGCCGCCGTCGGGCTGACCGGGGCCTACGTCGCCGCGTTCGCCGGGTCGCACCCGTTGGCCAAGAAGGTCGGCGCCTGGCCCTCCGTCTTCGGTGTCGCCGGAGTCGTCGCCGCGGCCTCCTGGGCTGTCACGCGCAACGCCGCCAAGTAGGGCGCGCCAAGAAGTTCCGGGGCCGCTGAACGCAGGCCCGCCCCGCGCCGTACCTAACGGCAACTCCCCGCAGTGGTCGGGCGCACGACCGGACGGCAAGGACAGGCAGGCCGGCCGTGCGCCCGGCGAAGGCCGGCGGAGCCCCGCCCGGTGGGAGCCCCAGCGGAGCCCCGGCCCAGCGGAGCCCCGCGTCGGGTCACGAGCGGAACACGGGCGGAGCCCCGGCCGAGCCGTTAGCCCCCGACCGCGTGCGACACCGTATAGATGACCAACCCCGCCAACGCACCCACCACCGTCCCGTTGATGCGGATGAACTGCAGGTCGCGGCCGATGTTCGCCTCGATCTTGCGGGAGGTGTCGTTCGCGTCCCACGATGCCACCGTGTCCGTGATCAGGGACGTGATCTCCGCGCGGTACGTCGACACCACGTACGCCGCCGCGTCCTCCAGCCAGCCGTCCAGCTTGGACTGCAGGCGCGGGTCCGTGGTCAGACGGGTGCCCAGGGAGAGCAGGGACCCCCGGGCCCGCAGGCGCAGTTCGCTGTGGTCGTCCTCCGCCGCCGCGATGATCATCGAGCGTACGGACGACCATGCCGAGGCGATGATGTCCTGCACTTCGGGCCGGGCCAGGACTTCCGACTTGTAGCGCTCGACCCTGCTCCGCGTCTCCGTGTCCGACTGGAGGTCCGCCGCGAAATCCGCCAGGAAACGGTCGAGGGCCCCGCGCGCCGGATGCGCCGGCATGTCGCGCATCTCCGTCACGAAGCGCAGCAGTTCCTTGTAGACGCGCTCACCCACCTTGCGGTCCACGAAGCGCGGGGTCCAGCCGGGGGCGCCCCCTTGCACCGCGTCCATCACCGAGTCCCCGTGCAGCACCAGCCAGTCGTGGGCCCGTACGCACACCAGGTCCACCGCCTTGCGGTGGCTGCCGTCGGCGACGATCCGCTCCAGCGTCTTGCCCAGGCCCGGCGCGATCTCCGCCGCGTCCGCCCGGCGCGTGATGGCCTCGCCCACCACCGCCTGTACGTCGGCGTCCCGCAACACGGTCAACGCCCCGCGCAATGCCGTGGCCAGCTCCGACGTGACCCGGTCCGCGTGCTCGGGCTCCGCGAGCCAGGTGCC
This sequence comes from Streptomyces sp. NPDC048361, assembly GCF_040651795.1. Taxonomy (NCBI): domain Bacteria; kingdom Bacillati; phylum Actinomycetota; class Actinomycetes; order Kitasatosporales; family Streptomycetaceae; genus Streptomyces; species Streptomyces sp. NPDC048361. The sequence goes on along the minus strand of NZ_JBEZKW010000002.1, from coordinate 65,247 downwards.
GAGTCGGCGCCCGATACCGAGGGCGTGCAGACGGGTGCGCACCACCGCCGCGGACAGGAAGTTCTCGCCGACGAACGTGCCGAGCGACGCCCCGAACTGGTCCTTCTTGTTCTGGATGATCGCCGTGTGCGGAATGGGCAGGCCCAGCGGGCGGCGGAAGAGCGCCGTCACCGCGAACCAGTCGGCCAGCGCACCCACCATGCCCGCCTCGGCCGCCGCCGCCACATACCCCGCCCACGCGCCCGCCCCCGTACGATCCGCCCACGTCGCCAGGGCGAAGACGGCCGCGACCAGGATCAGCAGTCCGGTCGCCGTGGCCTTCATACGGCGCACGCCCCGGCGCTTCTCCTCGTCCGCCGCCGTGTACGCGAAGGGCGATGACGCCGACGCGCGGGCCGCCCCCGCCCCCGCGTCCGCCTCGGCCGGCCGCTCGGGCCCCGGCTCCGTTCTCCTGCGTTCCATTCGCCTCGCTCCACCGTTCTTGCCGGAAGCGGCCTCTTCCCGTGGGCGGTCCGCCTGACGTCCTCCCCGTGAAGTGACGTCTTCCCCATGAAGTACTGACGAGCCGCGCGATCAGTTCCCGTACCTCGCCGTATGTGCGTACGTCCACTCGTACGGGGGCTTTGCGAGGGGCCCGGGAACGAAGAGGCCGGCGCGGGCGTTGGACGCGCCGCCCGCCGCCCGCGGCCCTTCTCCCGCTCAGCCCAGCTCCTTGCGGCCCCGGCCCCGGTCCCGACCCTCGTCCCCGTCCCGCTCCCCGCCCCGCCGCTCCAACCGCAACCGCTCCTTCTGGGCCTTCCTCATCTTGCGGTCCACCCCGATCCCGCCCATCAGCGCGAACGCCACGATCGTGACCTCGGGCGAGCCCGGCGTGCCCTCGCCGTTGGCCTTGCTGCCGCCCACCCCGCCCATGAAACCGAAGCCCTTGACCTGGACGTTCAGCTCCGGAGGTACGGTCACGCCGATGCCGCCCATGATCGTGAAGAGGCGCAGCACCGTACGGCGGTCCTCGAAGCGGGCCTCGCGCAGATCGATGTCGCCGCCGCCCCACATCGCGAACGCGGTGAACGTCCTGGCCACCGTCCAGTTGCCCTTGCGGGCGAACCCGCCCCACAGGGCGAAGCCTCCTTTGGAGGTGGGCGGATGGCCGATGCGGGACGGCCAGTGGACCTCGACGTCGTCCTGCGTACGGCGCGGTACCGCGACGGCAGGGCCGGAGGCACCCGGCGCCGGCAGGTCGCGGACCAGTGGCTCCAACTCCCCGTGCGTACGCGCCTTGTAGGCCGCCTCCAGGCGCTGCTCGAACTCCTCCATGTCGAGGCGCCCCTCGGCCACCGCGTCCCTCAACGACTCGGCGACCCGCTCCCGCTCGGCGTCCGACGCCCGCATCTGTGGCAGCCCACCCGTTGGTTCACTCGTCATGCCGTGAAGCCTAGTGAAGGCCCTCACCCGCGTACATGCGCGCGATCACGGCCTCGATGTCCGGCTCCCGCACCGACAGGTCCGCCAGCGGGTAGGCCTGCGCGATCTGCGCCACCAGCGGCGCCGCCGACGCCGACGCCGGGAAGGCGAGCCACTGCCGGGGGCCCTCCACCTTCACCACCCGGGCGCCCGCCACCTCCACCGGCGGCACTTCGCGCTCCAGGTCGACCACGAGGGTGCGTTCGCTCTCGCCCGCCTCGTGGAGCCCGGCGAGCGCCCCGTCGTACATCAGACGCCCGTGGTCGATGACCATCACCCGCTTGCAGAGCTGCTCGATGTCGGTCAGGTCGTGGGTCGTGAGCAGGATGGTGGTGGAGCGCTCGGCGTTGAGATCGCGCAGGAACTGCCGCACCTTCGCCTTGCTGATGACGTCGAGGCCGATCGTCGGCTCGTCGAGGTAGAGGACGTCCGGGTCGTGCAGGAGCGCCGCCGCGATGTCGCCGCGCATACGCTGCCCCAGGGAGAGCTGACGTACGGGAACGTCCAACAGGCTTGCCAGATCGAGGAGTTCGACGCATCGGTCGAGGTTCTCGCGGAACCGGGCGTCGGGGATCCGGTACATGCGGTGGGCGAGGCGGTACGAGTCGTACAGCGGCAGGTCCCACCAGAGCATGGTGCGCTGACCGAAGACGACGCCGATGCGCTGGGCCAGCTTGGTGCGTTCACGGGACGGGTCGAGGCCCGCCACACGCAGCCGGCCGGCGCTCGGTGTCAAGATGCCCGTCAGCATTTTGACGGTGGTCGACTTTCCGGCGCCGTTGGGCCCGATGTAGCCCACCATCTCGCCGCGCGGCACCCGGAAGCTGATCCCGTCGACCGCCCTGACCTGCCGTTTCTCGCGGCGCAGCCGGCCCGTTCTGCGGCGTACGTCGAAGACCTTCTCGACGTCGTCGAGTTCGATGAGGTTCGTTGGTTCCACTGGTCAACCTCCTTTGCTGCAAGGTGAGATGAGGTCGGACGAGGTGAGGCGGAGCTGCCGGCGCACCTCAGCTTCCCGTGCTGCGGTACGCCCGCACACCCGCCCGCCAGGCCAGGCCCGCCAGCCCCAGGCAGCCGGCGGCGACCAGCGGGGGCGCGAAGGCGAGCCACTGGGGCACACCGAGCGGATAGGGGCGGCCCAGCACGTACAGCCCGGGCAGCCAGTTGACGAAGGCCAGCGGCAGGACGAAGGTGACGGCCCGCACCATGTCCTTGGCGAACACGGTCGGCGGGTACTGGAGCAGGGTCTGCCCGCCGTACGTGAACGCGCTCTGCACCTCCGCCGCGTCCTGCGCCCAGAACTGGAAGGCCGCGCCCGCCACGAACACCGCGCAGAACAGCGCCGTACCGCTGAGCAGCATCACCGGGACCAGGGCCGCTTTCAGTACGGTCCAGTGCACATCGAGGGCGACCAGTGAGCCGGCCAGGACCAGCACACCCTGGAGGAGCCGGCCCAGGCGCTGGAGCCCGAAGCGGTCGGCCGCCACCTGGGCGAGCACCGGGACCGGTCGGACGAGGAGCGTGTCGAGCGTGCCGTCCCGGATGCGCGCGCCGAGCTTGTCGATGGAGCCGAGGACGGCGTTGGTGAGCCCGAACGCCGTCGTCGACGTCCCGTACAGGAACGCCACTTCGGCGAACGAGTAGCCGCCGAGCGAGCGGACCTGCGAGAACATCAGAGCGATCACGACGAAGTCGAAGGCGGTCACCAGGAAGTTCCCGAGCAGCATCATCGCGAAGGACGCCCGGTAGGCGAGGGTGGAGCGGATCCACATCCCGGCGATCATCCGGTACGCGCTCCACGCGCCCGGCCCGGCCTCGCGCGCCTCACCCACCCTGCACCACCACCCTGCGTACCGCCGCGGACTGGAGGAGCCGGCCCGCGCCGAGCAGGGCCGCCGCCCAGCCCAGCTGGAAGGCGTACGCGCCGAACAGGCCCCAGCCCCGGTGGCGGCCCATCAGTACGTCCGCCGGAATCTGGAGCAGCGAGGACCAGGGCAGCGCGCGGGCCACCTCGCCGAGCAGCCCGGGGAAGGCGTTGAGCGGCAGCAGCATCCCGGAGAAGAACAGGCCCGCGATGGAGACGAGCGAGGCGACGCCCGCGCCGTCGAGCAGCCAGAACGCCGAGAGCGCCACCAGGAAGCGCAGGGCGAAGCTCACCACCACGCCGAACAGGACCGCCGCGAGGAAGGCGAGCCAGGTCGCCGCGTCGGCGGGCAGCGCAAGGTCGAAGACGAGCGCGCCGAACGCGAGCGGGATGACCCCGCGCCCCAGGAAGTGGAAGAGCGCCCGGCCCAGATCGGCCGAGAGCCACCACAGCTGGAGGTCGGCCGGACGGTAGAGGTCGATCGCGATGTCACCCGTACGGATGCGTTCCACGAGCTCGTCCGCGAAGCCGCCGCCGAACAGGTTGACCGTCATCAGCAGGGCCTGGCTGACCCACACATAGGTGAGGGCCTGGGACTGGTCGTAGCCGCCCAGATGGGGGCGCTGCTCCCACAGGGCCATATAGGTGTACGCCACGATGACGCCGAAAACGGTGTTGGTGAAGACCCCGGCCGCCGTGGCGACCCGGTACGTCGTATAGCGCCGGAACCCGCCCAGGGCCACGACCCCGTACAGCCGCACGTACGCCCCCCTCGCCTCCGTCGGCACCGAAGCGCAGGAGCCTAGCCCAGCGCTCCGGACTTCGCGACGCAATTTCCCCGGTCGGGCACGCACAGTGTCGTGACCGGCGAATCAACCGAAAACCAGATCGGAACGCTTTAATAAGACGAATCGCTTTCAATCAACTGAATCGTTCACATAAGACTGCATGGGCCCACCCGAATCGGAACGACCACGCCCACCCCGCACCCACCCCGCACCCGCACGCGATCGACACGCACTGGCCGGAGAGACATGAGCGACGACGAGCAGCCGGAGCCACCGCACCCCGGATCCCAGCCGCCGCGGACCTGGGAGCCCCGGGATCTCGGCCCCGCCGCAGCCGGAGCCGCAGCCGGAAGCGGGGCAGGGAGCGGCGCCGGGCCGGAGCAAGCCGCGGCGGACGGCGATCCCCCTCCGGACGGCAACGGCAACGGCACGCGCCCGCGCCGCACCGGATGGCGCCGCTTCGTTCCGCCCTGGCGCGTGCTGCTCGGCCTCTTCCTGCTCTGCGCCCTGCTGATCATCGGCGCGTTCATCGCCGGCTACACCCTCGTGTCGATCCCGCCCGCCAACGCCGTGGCCACCGCGCAGTCCAACGTATTCCTGTACGCCGACGGCACCCAGCTCGCCTCGGACGGCGAGGTCAACCGCGAGAACGTCCAACTCGCCCAGATCCCGCTCACCGTGCAGCACGCCGCGCTCGCCGCCGAGGACCGCGACTTCTACTCCGAGCGCGCCGTCGACCCCAAGGCCATGGTCCGCGCCGCCTGGAACACGCTCAGCGGCAAGGGCACCCAGGGCGGCTCCACCATCACCCAGCAGTACGTGAAGAACTACTACCTCGGTCAAGAGCAGACCGTCACCCGCAAGGTGAAGGAATTCTTCATCGCGATCAAGCTCAACCGCGAGGAGACCAAGGAGGACATCCTCGCCGGCTACCTGAACACCAGCTACTTCGGCCGCAACGCCTACGGCATCCAGGCCGCGTCCCAGGCGTACTACAGCAAGAACGTCGAACAGCTCACCACCGCCGAAGGCGCCTACCTCGCCTCGCTGCTCAACTCCCCCAGCGCCTACGACGTGATCTCCCACCCCGCGAACAAGCCCCGGGCGCTGGCCCGCTGGAACTACGTACTCGACGGCATGGTCAAGAAGAAGTGGCTCAGCCCCTCGGAGCGGGCCGCGACCACGTTCCCCGTACCCGGAAAGGTCAAGCCGCGCGCCGGGCTCGCGGGGCAGCGCGGCTACCTCGTCGAGGCGGCCAAGGACTACCTCACCAGCAACAAGATCATCGACGAGAACACCCTCGCGACCGGCGGCTACCGCATCACCACCACCATCGAGAAGGCCAAGCAGGACGCCTTCGTCAAGGCCGTCGACGACAAGGTCAACTCCCAGCTCAGCAGCGTCCGCAAGGCCGACCGCACCGTCCGCGTGGGCGGCGCCTCCATCGACCCGTCGACCGGCAAGGTCGTCGCGATGTACGGAGGCATCGACTACACCAAGCAGTACGTCAACAACGCGACCCGGCGCGACTTCCAAGTCGGCTCCACCTTCAAGCCGTTCGTCTTCACCGCGGCGGTGGCCAACGGCTCCACCACACAGGACGGGCGCGTCATCACCCCCAACACCGTCTACGACGGCACCAACAAGCGCCCCGTGCAAGGCTGGAAGGGCGGCTTCTACGCCCCCGCCAACGAGGACGACGTCTCCTACGGTCAGATCACCGTGCGCACCGCCACCGACAAGTCCGTCAACGCCGTGTACGCGCAGATGGCCGTCGACGTCGGCCCCGGCAAGGTCAAGCAGAGCGCGATCGACCTGGGCATCCCCGCCACCACCCCCGACCTGGTCGCCTCGCCCTCCATCGCGCTCGGGCCGTCCACCGCGAGCGTGCTCGACATGACCCAGGCGTACGCGACGCTCGCCGGGCACGGCAGACACGGCACGTACACGATCGTCGCATCGGTCACCAAGGACGGCGGGACGACCGACCTGCCCTCCCAGGACACCGAGCAGGCCGTCAGCCGCGAGGCCGCCGACACCACGACGTCGATGTTGCAGAGCGTCGTCGACGGCGGCACCGGCACCGCCGCGCAGGCCTCCGGACGGCCCGCCGCAGGCAAGACCGGCACCGCCGAACAGGACAAGGCCGCCTGGTTCGCGGGGTACACCCCCGACCTGGCCACCGTCGTCGCCGTGATGGGCGCCGACCCCGACACGGCCGTGCAGCAGCCGCTGTACGGAGCGCTCGGCCTGCCCCGCATGAACGGCGGCGGGCCGCCCGCGCAGATCTGGGCCCAGTACACCAAGGGCGCCCTCCAGGGCAGCGAGGTCAAGGACTTCGACCTGGAACTCCAGGACGGCGCGAACCTCCCGGTCGAACCGCCGTCCCCCTCGAACCCGTTCCAGTCCCCGACGCCCGGCACCGACCAGGGACAGACCCAGGGCCAGGACCAGGGACAGACCCAGGGCCAGACGCAGGGCCAGAACCAAGGCAGGACCGGCGGCCGCGACCAGGGCCGCACGCAAGGCCAGGATCAGGGCAGGACCCAAGGTCAGGCCCAGACGGGAGGCCGGAACCAGGGCCAGGCACAAGGCCAGACCCAGGGGACACAGGGCGGCGCCGACAACGAGGGCGCCGTCAACGCCGGCCAGAACCAGGGCCCCACCCAGGGGCAGAGCCAGGGGCAGGCACAAGGCCAGACCCAGGGCGGCGCCACGGACGGCGGCACCACCGGAGCCACCGATACCGGCGGCACCGAAGGCGGCGCGACCGACGGAGCGGGCGGCACCACGGCCGGCGCCGCCGAACGCCCCCAGGGCCCCCGCACCCCATGGAGCCCGACCCGCCCATGACGACGTGCGCATGACGACGTGCGGCGGTACGGGTGGCCGGACAGCGCGGCGCTACGGGTGGCCGGACAGTGCGGCGCTGCGGGCGGCCGGACAGCGCGGCGCTACGGGTGGCCGGACAGCGCGGCGGTCCGGGTGGCCGGACAGTGCGGCGGTGCGCCGTGATCAGTGACCGCTCGTCGCCTTGAGGCCGACGACCGCGACGAGGAGCAGACAGACGAAGAAGATCCGGGCGGCGGTGGCCGGTTCACCCAGCACCACCATGCCGAGCACCGCCGCACCCGCGGCGCCGATGCCCACCCACACGCCGTACGCCGTGCCGATCGGCAGCGTCTTGGCGGCCTGCGACAGCAGCATCATGGAAGCGACGATCCCGAGGCCGGTGAGCACACTGGGCACCGGACGCGTGAAACCGTCGGTGTACTTCATCCCGATCGACCAGCCGACTTCGAGCAGACCGGCGACCACAAGCAGAACCCATGCCATGACGGCACCTCCGAGACGCGTGAGGGACTGAGCGGGTGCGTCGTCTTGTCCTGACCCGGTACGACGCGTCTCGTCGGGGTCCCACCACCGTAACAAAGGGCATGCGAAAGGGCCGGTGACAACGGTCACCAGCCCTTTGGCGAGGCTCGTCGAGGTGGACCCGCGGGTCGCTACAGATACAGCCGCGCCGCTACAGATACAGCCCGGTCGCGTCCACCGACACCCGCTCGGACGCCACCGCGTGCAGATCGCGCTCCCGCATCAGGACGTACGCCACACCCCGCACCTCGACCTCGGCACGGTCCTCGGGGTCGTACAGGACCCGGTCGCCCGGCTCCACCGTGCGCACGTTCTGGCCGACCGCGACCACCTCGGCCCAGGCCAGCCGCTTGCCGACGGCGGCGGTCGCCGGAATGAGGATGCCGCCGCCCGAACGCCGCTCGCCCTCGGGGGTGTCTGACCTGACGAGCACACGGTCGTGCAACATCCGGATGGGCAGCTTGTCGTGGGTGTTCTCGCTCACGAGGTCGAACCTACCCGCACCGGCGCCGGACGTACGCCGAAGGGTCAGGCACGCCGCTTCTTCGCCGACAGGGCGAACAGCCCCACAAGGCCGACCGCCACGAGCGCGACCGGCACGATGCGCTCCACGCGGGGCGCCCCGTCCTCGGACACGAACTGCGCCTTCACATCGCTCACCGCACGGTTCACCGCGACGTACGCGCGTCCCGCGGTGTGGTCCACCGTCGAGACGAGCCGCGCCTTCGCGTCGCCGACGATCGTGGACGGGTGCAGCCGCACCCCGATCTCGTCAAGGGTCACCGCGAGCTGGTCCCGCCGGCTCCTGATGTCCGCCTCGATCTGCGCAGGGGTCCTGGCTTCCGACACTGCGCCGCCTCCGGTGGTCGTATGGGGTCATCCGTCCTCCACAGTCTGTCAGCTCTGTGGCCAATGCACTGTCACAGGCCCCCATTAGGCTCTGTCGGTGTACACCCCACCCCCCTGATTTTCAGGTCCTTCCGGAGGAATCCATGAGCGAGCGACTTCAGCCCGGCGACACCGCGCCCGCCTTCACCCTGCCCGACGCCGACGGCAACGAGGTCTCGCTCGCCGCCCACAAGGGCCGCAAGGTCATCGTGTACTTCTACCCGGCCGCCCTCACCCCCGGCTGCACCAAGCAGGCGTGCGACTTCACGGACAACCTGGAGCTGCTCACCGGCGCCGGGTACGACGTCATCGGCGTCTCCCCCGACAAGCCGGAGAAGCTCGCGAAGTTCCGCGAGAAGGAGTCCCTGAAGGTCACGCTGGTCGGCGACCCCTCGAAGGAGGTCCTGGAGGCGTACGGGGCGTACGGCGAGAAGAAGCTGTACGGCAAGACGGTGACCGGGGTCATCCGCTCGACGGTGGTCGTGGACGAGGACGGGAAGGTGGAGCGCGCCCTGTACAACGTGAAGGCGACGGGCCACGTAGCCAAGATCATCAAGGACCTGGGCGTCTGACTCCGCCCCGGCCCAGCACCCCGGACGTCCCGAACGGCCCCTGCCCTTCCTCAAGCGGCAGGGCTCGTTCCGCATTTCGGGTGTGACTGTCCGCTATTCGGTTCGTTACTCCGTACGAGGCCGCGAACGGGTGGCCGGGACGGAGGATGGCATGGCGGTCAGGTACACCCCCGAGCTGCTCGCTGAGGCAGCGCGCAAAACCCGCCACATAGACGACGCGGTCCGCTGGTGCGGGGGTAAAGCTACCCCCGGCAGCAGGCGCTATCTCCGGCGGCGGATGGCCGAGGCGGGGATCGACATTTCACACTTCACCACGCAGCAGGTTCGGCATACGGAAGAACGCCTGCGAGCGGCCGTGGCGGTGTCGAACAACATCAAGGACGTCATACGCCACTTGGGCATCAGCCAAGTCGGTGGGAACCAGGCCCACATCGGCAGGCGCCTGGCTGTACTGGGAATCGACACCAGCCATTTCACCCGCACCCGCCGAGGCCGTCCGAAAGGTTCACTCGGCGATCCCCTCAGCCTGCGCGAGCCCGAGGACGGCAGGATCCCGGGCCGCCGTTTGCGGCGCGCGCTCCGGGTCAAAGGAGTCGAGGAGCGGTGCACGATGTGCGGCACCGGGCCCGAGAGGAACGGCAGGCCGCTGCAACTCGAAGTCGACCACATCAACGGTGACTGGTGGGACAACCGACCGGAAAACCTTCGGCTCCTCTGCCCCAACTGCCATGCGGTGACGGACACTTATCGGGGCCGCAAGCGGCGGGTACAAACATCGTGAGCTCCCCGAAGTACCCCCGCGACCTGCTCGTGCACACGGCAGGCGTGTCCAGCAGTTTGGTCGACATGCTGAGAAGGCTCGACGCCCCGTTGGGCAGTCGGCCTCTGCGTTATCTCGGCGAGAGGCTCAGGCACTACGGCATCAACACCTCACACTTCGTTGAAGAGTCGCTGCCTGAACGGGCTCGCCGTTCCTATCCGAAGGAGTTGCTCGCGGAGGCGGCCGCCCAGTCGCACAGCATCCGGGAAGTGATCGAGTACATGGGTTTCTCTCCACGCGACTGCCCGTACGGGCACATACGCAAGAAGCTCGACCGGTTCGGCATCGATACCTCCCACTTCATCGGCGGACGCAGAAACGTGCCCCACCTCCTGCCCCGCGAGGCGCTCTCGCCCGCCGTTGCGTCCTCGCAGAGCCTCGCGGGAGTGCTGAAGCAGCTCGGCATCACCGACAACGGCGGAAGCCGGGCCCGCCTCAAGCGCAGCCTGGACGTGCATGGCATCCGCACCGACCATTTCCTCGGTCAGGGCCACCGCCGCGGCGTCCCGTCCGAGGTGCGTAAATCTGCGAGCGACATCCTGGTGCGACTCACGTCGGGCTCCGCCCGCACCGGCACGGCGCAGCTTCGGCGCGCGCTCGACGACTTGGAGATTGCCCACGTGTGCGAGGCCTGCGGCGTGGGCGACACATGGCAAGGCAAACGGCTCGTCCTGGAGATCGACCACATCAACGGTGACCGCCTCGACAACCGGCGGGAAAACCTGCGCTACCTGTGTCCGTCCTGCCACAGCCAGACCGGTACCTTTTCCAACCGCCGGGTGCCGCCCAGTAGAGTGGGCAGCGCCGGGGCCCGTATCCCAGCTGGCTAGAGGACGCCGGTTTAGATCCGGCGCGTCGTGGGTTCAAGTCCCACCGGGCCCACAGGCAGAAAAGGCCCGGCACCTTCGAAACGAAGGTGCCGGGCCTTCGCCATCTGTTCAGCCCACCAGCTCCCGCACCACCGGTACCAACGCCCGAAACGCCTGCCCGCGATGGCTGATCGCGTTCTTCTCGGCCGCCGTCAGCTCCGCGCACGTGCGGGTCTCGCCCTCGGGCTGGAGGATCGGGTCGTAGCCGAAGCCGCCCGTGCCGACGGGGGTGTGGCGCAGGGTGCCGAGGAGGCGGCCCTCGACGACGCGTTCCGTGCCGTCGGGCAGGGCGAGGGCCGCGGCGCAGGCGAAGTGGGCCGCGCGGTGTTCGTCGCCGATGTCGGCGAGCTGGGCGAGCAGGAGGTCGAGGTTGGCCCGGTCGTCGCCGTGGGTGCCGGACCAGCGGGCCGAGAAGATGCCGGGGGCGCCGTTGAGGACGTCGACGCAGAGGCCGGAGTCGTCGGCGACGGCGGGCAGTCCGGTGGCCTGGGCGAGGGCGTGGGCCTTGAGGAGGGCGTTCCCGGCGAAGGTGACGCCGGTTTCCTTGACGTCGGGGATCTCGGGGTAGGCGTCGGCGCCCACGAGTTCGTGGGGCAGGCCTGCGGCGGCGAGGATGGCGTGGAGTTCGGTGACTTTGCCGGCGTTGCGGGTGGCGAGGATCAGGCGGGTCATGTCCACCAGTATCGGGGGCCGGGCGGGGTGACCTGGGGCGGTGGGGTGACGCGTCGGGGCGCGGGGGTGCCGGCCGGCTTACGGGGTGCTACGGCGTGTTTACGGGGTGCAGACCTTGCCTATTTCGTTGGCTGCTTCCGTGACGCCGCTGATGTCGGGGGTGTCGTCGCCGTCCTTGAGGGCTGAACGGACGTTGTCCACCGCCTTGTTGAGGTGGTCGACCGCCTTGGAGAGGTCGGCGTTTCCGGTCTTGCTCTTCAGCGTCGACAGCTGCGTGTCGATGTCGTTCAGGGCCTGATCGGCCTGAGCGGGGTTGTCCGTGGCGTTGCCGACCGCCTTGCCGAGGTTGTCGACGGCGGCCCCGATGGCCTGGGCGGTGTTGACGCAGTCGATCGCCTTGTCGATGGCTCCGCAGCCCGCGGTGACGGTGATGATGACGGTGATGGTGATGGTGATGGCCACGGTCGCGGTCGCGGTGGCGGTGGCGGTGGCGACGGCGGAGGAGAGCGGGGTTCGGCGCATCGTACGGGTCCTCCCCCAAGGTCTTCCGCTGGGCTCCGGTGGGCTCGGGTGGGCTCCGGTGGGCTTCCGGTGAGCTCCCTGGGCTTCCGGGGGTGACGGACGGGCGCACGGTTGGCCCGTACGCCCGTAGTCGTGGTGACGCGGGGAGCGTCCCCCGTGGTTGCCTCGTTACGCTCCGGGCTGTTCTGCGGACGCGGCCGCCAGGGCGCGGAGCTGGAGGGCGGCGAGGTCGGCACAGCCTCCGGTGGCGAGGTCGAGGAGGGCGTTGAGCTCCTTGCGGTCGAAGGGCTCGGCCTCGGCGGTGCCCTGGACTTCGACGAAGCGGCCGTCGCCGGTGCAGACGACGTTCATGTCGGTTTCGGCGCGTACGTCTTCCTCGTAGCAGAGGTCGAGGAGAGGGGCGCCGTCGACGATGCCGACGGAGACGGCGGAGACGGTGCCGGTCAGGGGGCGGCGGCCGTGCTTGATGAGCTTCTTGCCCTGGGCCCAGGTGACGGCGTCGGCGAGGGCGACGTAGGCGCCGGTGATGGCGGCGGTGCGGGTGCCGCCGTCTGCCTGGAGGACGTCGCAGTCCAGGACGATGGTGTTCTCGCCGAGCGCCTTGTAGTCGATGACGGCGCGCAGGGAGCGGCCGATCAGGCGGGAGATTTCGTGGGTGCGGCCGCCGATCTTGCCGCGGACGGATTCGCGGTCGCCGCGGGTGTTGGTGGAGCGGGGCAGCATGGAGTATTCGGCGGTGACCCAGCCTTCGCCGCTGCCCTTGCGCCAGCGCGGGACGCCTTCGCTGAAGGAGGCGGTGCAGAAGACTTTGGTGTCGCCGAACGAGACGAGGACGGAGCCCTCGGCGTGCTTGCTCCATCCGCGTTCGATGGTGACGGGGCGGAGCTGTTCGGGGGTGCGGCCGTCGATTCGATCCATGGTCGAGAGCCTAGGCGATTCGGGTGGTGCGGATTCCCCGGATCCCCTTCCCCGTCCGTGCCCCGGATCCCCTTCCCCGTCCGCGCCCCGGATCCCCGTCCCCGTCCGTGCCCCGGATCCCCTTCCCCGTCCGTGCCCCGGATCCCCTTCCCCGTCCGTGCCCCGGATCCCCTTCCCCGTCCGTGTACGCGAAGGCGCGGGTCCCGCGTGTACGCGTACGCGAAGGCGCGGCCGCCCGTGTACGCGACTGGGCGTGGGCGAACGCGAAGGGCCGGCCCCGTGGGGGGCCGGCCCTGGCGGTGTGGGTTCAGCGACTCACATCATGTCTTCGATGTCCGCGGCGATGGGGTCCGCGTCGGTGCCGATGACGACCTGGATGGCCGTGCCCATCTTGACGACGCCGTGGGCGCCGGCGGCCTTCAGCGCGGCCTCGTCGACCTTGCTCGGGTCGATGACCTCGGTGCGCAGGCGCGTGATGCAGCCCTCGACCTCTTCGATGTTCTCGATACCGCCGAGGCCGGCGACGATCTTCTCAGCCTTGCTGGCCATGTGTCTCTCCTGGTTCTGAAGAACGCTGTGTCGGCCCACGGTAGGTCCGCTTTGTCACGGTAACCCACGTTTGGCCCAGCTATGCGCGCGGGCGCATTCTGCCTGGCCAAGGATGGCGATCACCGGAGCCATGTCCCGCGAGGGGCCTCTCCGGACGATACCGCAACTGGTCTACACCAGTGTGCAACGACCGTCCGAGCGGGCTTGTTCCGCAAGCCTGGAGGTTGCCGATGAGCACCAGCAGTGCGGCCGCAGCGCCGGCCGCAGCGCCCCAGCCCAAGTGGTGGAACGGCCTGTTCCAGGGGATGCAGAAGATGGGCCGCAGCCTCCAGCTGCCGATCGCCGTACTGCCCGCGGCGGGCATCCTCAACCGGTTCGGCCAGGACGACATGTTCGGCAAGACCGGGCTCGGCTGGAACGACGTGGCGAAGGTGTTCGCCGGCGCGGGAGGCGCGCTGCTCAACGGTTCGCTCGGGCTGCCGCTGCTGTTCTGCGTGGGTGTCTCCATCGGCATGGCGAAGAAGGCGGACGGGTCGACCGCGCTCGCGGCGGTCGCCGGCTTCCTCGTCTACTACGGGGTCCTGCTCCAGTTCCCGAAGGACTGCGCCGCCGGTTCGACGCTCACGGCCGGTGCGTGCGTGGCCAAGGACGGCACCGCGGTCCTCGCCACCTACCAGAATCCCGGAGTGTTCGGCGGCATCGTGATGGGGCTGCTGACCGCGTACTTCTGGCAGCGTTTCCACCGGACGAAGCTGGTGGACTGGCTGGGGTTCTTCAACGGGCGCCGTCTCGTGCCGATCATCATGGCCGGGATCGCGATCGTGTTCTCGGTGCTGTGCCTGTTCGTGTGGCCGCCGGTCGGTGACGCGCTGACCAGCTTCAGCAAGTGGCTCGTGGACCTGGGCGCGCTCGGGTCCGGCATCTTCGGTGTCGCCAACCGCGCGCTGCTCGTGATCGGCCTGCACCAGTTCCTGAACACCTTCGTCTGGTTCCAGTTCGGCGACTTCACCAAGCCCGACGGCACGGTCGTGCACGGCGACATCCCACGCTTCCTGGCGGGCGACCCGACGGCCGGCCAGTTCCAGACCGGCTTCTTCCCGATCATGATGTTCGCGCTGCCGGCGGCGGCGCTCGCGATCGCGCACTGCGCCAAGCCGCACCGCCGCAAGGAGGTGGGCGGCATGATGCTGTCGGTCGGTCTGACCTCGTTCGTCACCGGCATCACCGAGCCGATCGAGTACTCCTTCGTCTTCATCGCGCCGCTGCTGTACGCGATCCACGCGGTGCTCACCGGTGTTTCGATGGCGGTGAGCTGGGGGCTCGGCGTCAAGGACGGCTTCAGCTTCTCGGCCGGTTTGATCGACTACGCCATCAACTGGAGCCTCGCGACGAAGCCCTGGCTGATCATTCCGATCGGGTTGTGCTTCGCCGTCGTCTACTACGCGCTCTTCCGCTTCGCGATCACCAAGTTCAACTTGCAGACGCCGGGGCGGGAGCCGGACGCCGAGGAGCTGGAAGAGGAGAACATCAAGGCGTAGCAGCCGCTTCGGCCAGGGTCCTTCCTCGCCGTTCCGCCAGGCCCTCGGACTCCCGGTCCGGGGGCCTTCGGCATGTTCTGACGGCCCGTTCGGACAACGAACAGGTCACGGCTGCGCGTCGGTCCGGGCCTGATGGCCGGGTATGGCTCAGCCCACAAAAAACGAAGGTTCCTTATCTAACCCACACCGTGCTACAACTGGTCTACACCACTCATTGGTGTAGACCACGCGGGCTTGACCGCGTTCCCCTGAGACGCCGCCGTCCCCCCGTATTTTCCCATGTCCCCGGGCGGCGCCTTGCCCTACTGGAGGATGTTGATGAGTACGGCCACCGCTACGGCGGCGCCCGCGAAGAAGCGGGGCTCCGGCCTGTTCCAGGGTCTGCAGAAGGTCGGCCGCAGCTTGCAGCTGCCGATCGCCGTGCTGCCCGCCGCGGGCATTCTGCTGCGGCTCGGGCAGCCCGATGTGTTCGGTCCTGACGGTCTCGGCTGGGACAAAGTCGCCAAGGTCTTCGCGGGCGCCGGCGGCGCTCTGCTCGACGCCTCGTTCGGCCTGCCGCTGCTCTTCTGCATAGGCGTGGCGATCGGCTTCGCCAAGAAGGCCGACGGCTCGACCGCGCTCGCCGCGGTGGTGGGCTTCATGACGTACTACGCCGTGATCCACCAGTTCCCGGTCCGCATGGACGGCGCCGAGTACACCAGCACCGGCCTCTTCGGCGGCGCCTACCTGAAGGACGGCGTGGTCACCGCGGCCACCTTCCAGAACCCGGGCGTCCTCGGCGGCATCATCCTCGGCCTGCTGAGCGCCGTGCTGTGGCAGCGGTTCCACCGCACCAAGCTGGTCGACTGGCTCGGCTTCTTCAACGGCCGCCGCCTCGTCCCGATCATCATGGCCTTCGTCGGCACCGCGCTCGGCGTTCTGGCCGCCATCGGCTGGAAGCCCATCGGTCAGGTCATCACCAACCTGGGCGAGTGGATCACCGGCCTCGGCGCGGTGGGTGCGGGTCTCTTCGGTCTGATCAACCGCGGTCTGCTGCCCATCGGCATGCACCAGTTCGTCAACACCGTCTCCTGGTTCCAGATCGGCGACTTCACGAAGCCGGACGGCACCGTCGTCCACGGTGACCTGACCCGCTTCTTCGCGCATGACCCGTCCGCCGGACAGTTCATGTCGGGCTTCTTCCCGATCATGATGTTCGGCCTCCCGGCCGCCGCGCTCGCCATCGCGCACGCTGCTCGTCCCGAGCGCCGCAAGGCCGTGATGGGCATGATGATCTCGCTCGCCCTGACCTCGTTCGTCACCGGCGTGACCGAGCCGATCGAGTTCTCGTTCATGTTCATCGCGCCGCTGCTCTACGTGATCCACGCGGTCCTGACGGCGCTGTCCATGCTCGTCACCTGGGCGCTGGGCGTGCACGCCGGCTTCACCTTCTCGGCAGGCGCGATCGACTACCTGCTCAACTGGAACCTCGCCACCAAGCCGTGGCTGATCATTCCCATCGGTCTTGTCTTCGCAGCCATCTACTACGTCCTGTTCCGCTTCGCCATCACGAAGTTCAACCTCACCACCCCGGGCCGCGAGCCCGAGGAAGAGGTCGAGGACCTCACGAAGGCGTAAGCCTGCGCGCAGCACCCGAAGGCCCCCGGAACCGAACGGTTCCGGGGGCCTTTCCCGTGAGCGGGGTGACCGGGTCAGATCTCGTACACCGCGCCCGGCGCGGCCAGTTCCGTCGGGCCGGAGTAGGCCGCGCGGGCGTCCGCCAGGTTGACCTCGCCGTCCGTCCACGGCGGGATGTGGGTGAGGACCAGGCGGCCGGCGCCGGCGCGCGCGGCGTGTTCGCCGGCTTCGCGGCCGTTGAGGTGGAGCGCCGGGATGTCCTCCTTGCCGTACGTGAAGGACGCCTCGCACAGGAACAGGTCGGCGCCCTCGGCCAGTTCGTCGAGGGCCGCGCAGGGGCCGGTGTCGCCGGAGTACGTGAGGGAGCGCCCGGCGTGCTCGACGCGGATGGCATACGCCTCGACGGGGTGGCAGACCCGTTCCGTGCGTACCGAGAAGGGGCCGATGTCGAAGGAGCCCGGCTTCAGGGTGTGGAAGTCGAAGACCTCGCTCATCGAGGAGGCGGAGGGCGTGTCCGCGTACGCGGTGGTCAGGCGCTGCTCGGCGCCCTCCGGCGCGTACACCGGCATGGGGGCGCAGCGGCCGCCCTCGTGGCGGTAGTAGCGGGCGACGAAGTAGCCGCACATGTCGATGCAGTGGTCGGCGTGCAGATGCGACAGGAAGATCGCGTCGAGGTCGTACAGACCGATGTGGCGCTGCAGCTCACCGAGGGCCCCGTTGCCCATGTCGAGGAGCAACCGGAAGCCGTCTGCCTCAAGGAGGTAGCTGGAGCAGGCCGATTCCGCGGACGGGAACGACCCGGAGCAGCCGACGACGGTGAGCTTCATGGAGCGTGAACCTCCGGAACAGAGGGGCCAGGCGAAGCCTGTCGCTGCGGGGCGGGCGGGGCGGGGGGCGACCGCGGGTAAGGGCTTGCGGTGCGTCGAGCGTAAGGCGCGCCAAGGCGCCTCGCTCCTTTGGAGCGGGCCGTTGTGGGGGAAGTCACCGCCAAGACCACTCTTCCCCCGTAGCGCCAAGGGTGCAGGTGTACGGACGTGGGGCGGGGCCGGGCCGAAGTCAGTACAGGGGTTCGAGGTCGAGGAGCGCGCGGCTCGGATGGGTGCGCCGGTACCGTCTGCGGTATGGACACGTCGTGGTGGCTGGCGCTCGGCGCCGTGGTGGCGCTCGCGCTGGTGGCGACGCTCGTCGACGGGCGGGGGCGTTCGCGGCGCCGGCCGGGGCGTTCGCGGCGGGGTGCGGGTGGGCGGACGCGGCCGCCGGGGCGTCCGGCCGGGGCGGGGCGGGCCGCAGGCCGGTCACCGAAAGCAGCCAGGGCACCCAAGGCGCTCAGGACATCCGGGGCACCCAAGGAGCTGAAGGCTCCCAGGGCGGCGGAGATCTGGTGGGCCGAGGTGCCTTACGAGGATGTCCCGGGCGCCAAGGACCGGCCGTGTCTGGTGTTGCGGGTGCGGGGCGACGCGGTGACCGTCGCGAAGATCACCAGCAAGTACCACGACGAGCGCGCCGGGGTCATTCCGCTGCCGCCGGGCACGGTGTCCGACGCGCAGGGCCGGCCCAGTTTCCTGGAGACGGACGAGCTGCGTGAGGTCGGGGTGTGGGCGTTCCGGCGCCGGGTGGGCGTGGTGGACCCGGCCCTGTGGGACCAGGTCCGCCACCTGGCAGGGTGAGGCGACCCCGGTCCCGTCCACCGAAGCAGGACCGGTTGCAGGCGCCCACGTCCCACCCGCGATGCGGGGCGGCGGACCTCAGGCCCAGAGCTGGCCGTGCAGGGTCTCGATCGCGGCCTCCGTCGTCGGGGCCGTGTAGACGCCGGTCGACAGGTACTTCCAGCCGCCGTCGGCCACGACGAAGACGATGTCGGCGGGGGTGCCCGCCTTGACGGCCTTCTTGCCCACGCCGATCGCCGCGTGCAGCGCGGCGCCCGTGGAGACGCCCGCGAAGATGCCCTCCTCCTGGAGGAGTTCACGGGTGCGGGTCACCGCGTCGGCCGAGCCGACGGAGAAGCGCGTGGTGAGGACGGAGGCGTCGTACAGCTCGGGTACGAAGCCCTCGTCGAGGTTGCGCAGGCCGTAGACCAGGTCGTCGTAGCGGGGTTCGGCGGCGACGATCTGGATGCCGGGGACGTTTTCGCGCAGGTAGCGGCCGACGCCCATCAGCGTTCCGGTGGTGCCGAGGCCCGCCACGAAGTGCGTGATGGAGGGCAGGTCGGTGAGGATCTCGGGGCCCGTGGTGGCGTAGTGGGCGCCCGCGTTGTCCGGGTTTCCGTACTGGTAGAGCATCACCCAGGTCGGGTTCTGCTCGGCCAGCTCCTTCGCGACCCGTACGGCCGTGTTGGAGCCGCCCGCCGCCGGGGACGGCACGATCTCGGCGCCCCACATCGCGAGCAGGTCGCGGCGCTCCTGCGAGGTGTTCTCCGGCATCACGCACACGATGCGATAGCCCTTGAGCTTCGCCGCCATCGCGAGCGAGATGCCGGTGTTGCCGCTGGTCGGTTCGAGAATGGTGCAGCCCGGCGTCAACCGGCCGTCCTTCTCGGCCTGTTCGACCATGTGGAGCGCCGGCCGGTCCTTGATGGAGCCGGTCGGGTTGCGGTCCTCCAGCTTGGCCCAGATCCGCACGTCGTCCGAGGGCGACAGGCGCGGCAGGCGGACCAGCGGGGTGTTGCCGACCGCGGCGAGAGCGGAGTCGTAGCGCATGTCAGACAGCGCCGCCCGCGACCGCGGGGAGGATCGTGACGTTGTCGCCGTCGGCCAGCTTGGTGTCGATGCCGTCGAGGAAGCGGACGTCCTCGTCGTTGAGGTACACGTTCACGAAGCGGCGCAGGTTGTCGCCGTCCACGATGCGCTCGCGGATGCCGGTGTGCCGGGCGTCGAGGTCGTGGAACAGGTCGGCGAGGGTGGCGCCGTTGCCCTCGACCGCCTTGGCGCCGTCGGTGTAGGTGCGGAGGATGGTCGGGATGCGGACCTCGATGGCCATGGCGTGGGCTCCTGATCGGAAGGACGTCGGAAGGGAGAGGCAGGGGGCGCGGCCCGGGTCCGCGCACCGCGCGCCCTGGGGCGTGCGGGTGGTGCGTTGGTTCTTCGGTGCGGGGCGCCGCGGCGTCAGAGGGCGGCGGCGCGGGCCGTACAGATCGCGCTGGCGAGGCGGCACAGGTCGACGTGCAGCCGCGCCACGAGCAGCAGGGCGGGGCCACTGCTCGGCGTCTCGTCGCTCACGTCGTTCGAAACCATGGGGTCATCGTATAGATTCCCGGTCCGCTTCCCGGAATGTGATCTCGCATACTGGATGGACCTTGCTCAGCATGTGGTCGTGACGGTGGTCGGCGGCAGGTAGACGATGGTGGGGGCGCCGGTGGCCGGGTGGATGTTCACCTCGGCGTCGACCTCGTACACCGCGCGCAGCAGCTCCGCGGTGAGGACCTCCGCGGGCGGGCCCGCCGCGACGATCCGGCCCGCGGCGAGGACGCAGACGCGGTCGCAGTAGTACGCGGCGAGGTTCAGGTCGTGCAGGGCCAGGAGGTTGACCGTGCCCAACTCCCGGACCAGGGACAGGACTTCGAGCTGGTAGCGGATGTCGAGGTGGTTGGTCGGCTCGTCCAGGACGACGACGTCCGGCTGCTGGACGAGGGCGCGGGCGACCAGGGCGCGCTGGCGCTCGCCGCCGGACAGGGACGGGAAGGGGCGGCCGGCGAGGTCCGCGATGCCGACGCGGGCGAGGGCTTCGCGTACGAGGGCGCGGTCGGCGGCGGTGTCGGCCTCCCAGAAGCGGTGGTGCGGGGAGCGGCCCATGGCGACGATCTCGCGCACGCTCAGTTCGATGCCGCCGGCGTCGGCGTCCTGCGGGACGGTCGCTATGCGGCGGGCGCGGGCCTTGGCCGGCAGGGCGTGCAGATCGGCGCCGTCCAGCAGGACGCGTCCGGTGGTGGGACGCAGCGTGGCGTAGACGCAGCGGAGCAGGGTGGTCTTGCCGCTGCCGTTGGGGCCGACCAGGCCGATGGTCTCGCCGTCGGCGGCGTCCAGGGTGATGTCGTGCAGGAGGGTGCGGCCCTGGGGCGTGGTGTACGTGAGGGACTCGGCGCGCAGGGTCGTCATGCGGGGGCGCTTTCCGTGCGGGCGCCGCGCGGCGACTCGGTGCTCAGGGACGTCGTGCGGGGCCGCCTTCCGCGCCGCGACTCGGCGCGCAGGGTCGTCATGCCGGGCCGCCTTCCGTGCGGGCGCCGCGGCCGCGCAGCATCCACAGGAAGAACGGGCCGCCGGTGAGCGCGGTGAGCACGCCGACGGGTATGTCCTGGGGTGCGGCGACGGTGCGGGCGGCGAGGTCGGCGACGACGAGGAAGGCGGCGCCGCCGAGTGCCGCGACGGGGAGCAGGGTGCGGTGGGCGGCGCCGACGGCCATGCGGGCGGCGTGCGGAACCATCAGGCCGACGAAGCCGATCGCCCCGGTGTACGCGACGAGGACACCGGTGAGCAGGGAGGTGAGGACGAAGGCGGCGGCGCGGAAGCGGCCCGCGTCGAGGCCGAGCACGGTGGCGCCCTCCTCGCCGACGAGCAGCAGGTCCAGGGGGCGGGCCAGGGTGATCAGGACGAGGGTGCCGAGGACGAGGGCGGTGGCGGGCAGGGCGAGCATGGACCAGCGGGCGCCGCCGAGTCCGCCGAGCGTCCAGTGCAGCACTTCCTGTACGTGCTCGGCGCGGGCGGAGGTGACGAGGATCAGGCTGGTGAGCGCCGACAGGACGTAGGAGACGGCGACCCCGGCGAGGACCAGGCGGCCGCCGGTCATCGAGCCGGCGCGCCGGGCGAGGGCGTAGACGAGGACGAGGGCGGCGAGCGCGCCCGCGAAGGCGGCGGCGGGCAGGGCGACGGTGGTGGCGAGGCCCGCGCCGGCTCCGAGGACGATGACGGCGACGGCTCCGGCGGACGCGCCGCTGGAGACGCCGAGCAGGAACGGGTCGGCGAGGGGGTTGCGGACGAGGGCCTGGAGGGTGGTGCCGATGACGGCGAGCCCGGCGCCGGTGACCGCGCCGAGCACGACGCGGGGTGCCCGGACCTCCAGGACGATCGTGCGGTACGGGCCGGGTTCGGCGGCGCCGGTGACGATGGCCAGGACATCGCCGGCCGGTATCCGCACCGAGCCGAGCGCGAGCCCGGCGGTGGCCGCGGCCAGGAGCACGAGGGTGAGTCCGCCGAGCAGCGCGGGGTAGCGCAGGCGCGGGGTCACGGCCGCGCCTCTTGGGCCCCGATCCGGCTCACCGTGGCTCTGCGCCGCCCCGCTCGGTGTGCGTCGCGGTGAGCCCGTGTTCAGGGGCTCCCTCACTCCCCCGTTCCCGCCCCCGCCGTCGCGGAGAGCTGCGGTGCGCGGTGAGCCCGTGTTCGGGAGCTCGTTCACGCCCCCGCCCCCGCCCCCGCCGTCGCGGAGAGCTGTGTCGCCAGCTTCGCCACCGCGTCCGGCGCCCGAACGCCCGTCACCATGTCGGACAGGGGCAGGACCGCGAACCGGTTGTTCTTGACGGCGGGGACGGACGCCAGGGCCGGGTCGTCGCGCAGGCGCTTCTTCTTGGCCTCCACGCTCGTGCCGCCGTAGTCCAGGATCAGGATGGTCTCGGGGGCGCGGGCCACCACGTTCTCCCAGCTCGCGTCGCCGAACGACTTCGTCCTGAGGTCGTCCGCGACGACGTTGCGGCCGCCCGCCCGCGTCACGATGTCGTTGCCGATGCCCTTGCCGCCGAGGGTGAACGCCGTCGCGTCGCCGCTGTCGTAGACGAAGACCGGCACCGGCGGCGCGCCCGTGCGGGCCACTTTCGCGTTGGTGGCCTCGGCCGCCTTCACCCAGCTTTCCGCCCGGTCGGGCACGCCGAAGGTGCGGCCGACCTCGCGGACCTCCTCGTACACGTCGTTCATCGTGGTCGCCGCGCCCTTGGGGCAGTTCTCCACGTTGAGACGGGAGTTGATGCCGCTCTTGGCGAGGGCTTCGCGGCCGCGGCCCTCGTTCGCGGCGAAGGCGGAGGCGTAACCGCCGTAGACGTAGTCCGGGTTGACGGACAGGAGCTTCTCGTAGGAGGGGTATGCGGCGGCCAGGACCGGGACCGTGCGGTAGTCCGCCGCGTACTTCGACAGCACCTTGTCGTCCAAGTAGGCGGTCCCGGCGAGGGACTTGACGAGGCCCAGCTCCAGCATCACCTCGGTGGCGTGCTGGTTCATCGTCACCGCCCGCTTCGGGGGCGCGGTGTATGTCGTCGTCACCCCGCAGTTGGTGACCGTGTACGGGAAGCCGGGGGCGGGACCGCCCGCGGCCTCGGGTCGCGCGGGCGAGGTGCACGCGGCGAGCGGGAACAGCAGGGCGGCGGCGAGTGCCGCGCGGCGCCAGAGCATGGCCGAGCTCCTCCAAGGGGATTTCCACGTCCCCTGTCGATGGGAGAAGGCGGCAGGCCAGTTCCTGGCTTCCGGCGCCGAGGGGTGTCCTCGGCGCCGGTCACAGTGGCGGGACCGTGCCGGATTCGCACCGGCTTCCTGGGTCCTGCCGCCCCGTGATCGAAGGTGCGCACGGACGGCGAAGGTGCGCACAGCCGGCGGCCGTGCGCACGGACAGAACGCGCGCATGCACAGTATGCGCGAAATCCGCCCGTACGCGTATTCGTCAGTAGGCCTCTACGACCCTTACATCTTCCTCAGTGATCACGCCGTCCACGATGCGGTAGGAGCGGAACTGGAACTCGCCCGCGCCGTCCGTGTCCGCCGTCGACACCAGGACGTAGTGCGCGCCGGGCTCGTTGGCGTACGTCACGTCGGTGCGGGAGGGGTAGGCCTCGGTCGCGGTGTGGGAGTGGTAGACGATCACCGGCTCCTCGTCGCGGTCGTCGAGGTCGCGGTAGAGCTTGAGGAGGTCCTGCGAGTCGAACTCGTAGAACGTGGGCGAGCGGGCCGCGTTCAGCATCGGGATGAAGCGCTCGGGGCGGCCGGTGCCGGCCGGGCCCGCGACCACACCGCACGCCTCGTCGGGGTGGTCGGCGCGGGCGTGCGCCACGAGCTGGTCGTACAGGGCCTGGGTGAGGGTCAGCATGTCGGCAAGGATAAGCAGACGGGCCGTCCCGTATCGAGGTGCGATACGGAACGGCCCGCATGGTGAGAACCTGCTGGTCAGAGCTTCAGCGGCGGCTCAGGCGCGCTTGGCGAACGCCTTGTTCTCGGGGTTCTTGGCCTTGAGGACCAGGTAGGAGACGCCGAGGATCAGGGCCCACAGCGGCGCGCAGTACAGCGAGACGCGGGAGTCCTTGTCGATGCCCATCATCACGATGACCATGAAGATGAAGAGCAGTGCGAACCAGCTGGTGTACGGGGCGCCGGGGGCGCGGAAGGTGGACTGCGGCAGTTCGCCGCGGTCGGCCTTGGCGCGGTAGCGGATCTGGCAGACCAGGATCATGATCCAGGCCCACATGCCGGAGATGGTGGCGAAGGAGACCACGTAGTCGAAGGCCTTGCCGGGCGCCACGTAGTTGATCCACACGCCGACCAGCATGAGCGCGGCGGAGACCGAGGTGCCGACCAGCGGGGTGCCGGACTTGGTGAGCTTGGTGAAGACCTTCGGGCCCTGGCCGTTGAGCGCGAGGTCGCGCAGCATGCGGCCGGTGGAGTACATGCCCGAGTTGCAGGAGGAGAGCGCGGCGGTCAGCACGACGAAGTTGACGATGGCCGCGCCGATGCCGAGGCCCATCTTCTGGAAGGCGGCGACGAAGGGGCTGACACCGGGCTGGAACTCGTGCCACGGGACGACCGAGAGGATCATGATCAGGGCGCCGATGTAGAAGACGGCGATGCGCCACGGCACGGTGTTGATGGCCTTGGGCAGCGTCTTCTCGGGGTCCTTGGACTCGCCGGCGGTCACACCGACCAGCTCGACGGCGAGGAAGGCGAACATCACGATCTGGAGCGTCATCAGCGTGCCGCCGATGCCCTTGGGGAAGAACCCGCCGTCACTCCACAGGTTGGCGACGGTGGCGGTGTCCGCGGCGTCGGAGAAGCCGACGGTGAGGATGCCGGCGCAGATCAGGATCATGCCGACGATGGCGGTCACCTTGACCATCGAGAACCAGAACTCCAGCTCACCGAAGAGCTTCACGGAGATGAGGTTCACCGCGTACAGGACCAGCGTGAAGATGAGCGCGTAGGCCCACTGCGGGAAGCTCTTGTGGGTCCAGAAGGACATGTACTGGGCGGCAGCGGTCACTTCGGTGATGCCGGTGACGACCCAGAAGAGCCAGTACGTCCAGCCGGTCACATAGCCCCAGAACGGGCCGACGAACTCGCGGGCGTACTCCGAGAAGGAGCCCGACACCGGGCGGTACATGAGCAGCTCGCCGAGGGCGCGCATGATGAAGAAGATGACCAGGCCCGCGATGGCGTAGGCCAGGATGAGGCTGGGGCCGGCCTTCGAGATGGCCTTGCCCGCGCCGAGGAAGAGGCCGGTGCCGATGGCACCGCCGATCGCGATCATCTGGATCTGCCGGGCCCCGAGGCCCCGCTGGTATCCCTCGCCCGAGCCCTCGCCCGGAGCCTGGGCGGTCCCCGCGGCCTCAATGCCGGCAGGACGGTCTCCGTGCTGGTCGACCTGCGCTGAGGTCATGGTGGTGCGCCTTTCTCCATGCTGACCCGCCCGCCTCGTCACGAAGCGTCGGATCAGGTCCTGATCCCCCCGGATGTGGATGGAGTGCCACCGGCGGTCTGCCGGTCGAAGCGCCCCCGGGAACATGGGTGGCGTCCCCGGGTGGTCGTGAAGATTTATCACGGCCTTATGGGTGATCCCCAGCGGGCTTTGTGGCGCAGATCACAGGAAGAAGCGGACAAAGGTTCGTCAATATGACAAAGCAGATCGATGGGGTAACAGGATCGTTATACGGATTTGAGCGTCCGCTGAGCGAACGCTCCTCTTCCGGTCGATCGGTCAGGGCATGAGCGTTTCGATGAGTGTTTCCTGCAACACACCCAGCCACAGATAGGCCATCACCATCGGCTTGCGCGGGTCGTCGTCCGGCAGCCGGTACAGCTCGCCGCTCTCGTCCTCGTCCGTGATCTCCAGACGGGTCGCGATGGTCAGGCGCAGGTCGTTGAGGGCGCCGAGCCAGTGCCGCGCGTCCTCGGCTGTCAGCTTGAGGACGGCGCCGCCGTCGCCCTGGGGCGTCAGGGCGTCCAGGCCGTGCACGACCGCGAGGGCGTCGCTGCGCTTGCGCGCGCGCAGGTCGTTCTCGGTGAAGCGCCTGAACTCGGCCGATTTGGCGCGCAGTTCGTCGCTCTCCTCGCTCGCGTACGCCTCGGGGAACAGGCGGGCGAGCGCCGGGTCGGCGGGCGGTTCGCTCGGGCCCTCGGCGAACAGGGCGGCCAGCGGGTCCGCGTCCTCGGCCGGCTCGTCACCGGGCCCGACGAGTTCGAGCAGCTGGACGGCGAGCGAGCGCAGGATGGCGATCTCGACCTCGTCGAACGCGGCCGCCGCGCCGCCGCGGGGCAGCGGCTCGAAGCCGCTCACGGCCCCGGCCATCAGCCGCGGTCCTGGGTGAGGGTGGCCCACAGTCCGTAGCCGTGCATGGCCTGCACGTCGCGTTCCATCTCCTCGCGGCTGCCGCTGGAGACCACGGCCCGTCCCTTGTGGTGCACGTCGAGCATCAGCTTGTGGGCCTTGTCCTTCGAGTAGCCGAAGTAGGACTGGAAGACGTACTGCACATAGCTCATCAGGTTGACGGGGTCGTTATGGACGAGTGTCACCCAGGGCACGTCGGGCTCGGCGACGGGAAGGCTCGACTCCGCCGACTCGGGGCGTTCGATCTCTACGGGGGCAACGCTCACGACTCTGGGCGACCTTCGTCTCTTCTGCCGGGGGGCCGTGGATCGGTCCCCCGCGAACGCGGCCTGCCGGGGGTTCGGGGGCCCGCCCCCGAAAAACACAGCCACGGCCTCCATGCTGCCACCCGGGGCCGGTCATCGCACAAACGGGCCCCTAGAAATCGTCAGAGTGACGAGTATTCGGGGTAGCATCCCCGCATGCCCCCTCCCGGGGGCCATCCCGCGGACCCCCGGCCGGCGTGTGCCCGGCCCGGACGAAAGTGCGAGGTAGCTCGCTGTGAATGCCCCGGACCTCGGTCTGCCGGTGGACGTGCCGTCGACCGCGCTCTTCACCGACCAGTACGAGTTCACGATGGTCCAGGCCGCCCTGAAGGCCGGCACGGCCGAGCGGCGCTCGGTCTTCGAGGTCTTCACCCGTCGGCTGCCCGAGGGCCGCCGCTACGGCGTGGTCGGCGGCACCGGGCGCGTCCTGGACGCCGTCGAGAACTTCCGCTTCGACGCGGGCGTGCTCGGCTTCCTGCGCGAGAACGCCATCGTGGACGAGCCCACTCTGCGCTGGCTCTCCTCCTACCGCTTCAGCGGCGACATCTGGGGCTACCCCGAGGGCGAGGTCTACTTCCCCGGCTCGCCGATCCTGCGCGTCGAGGGCTCCTTCGCCGAGTGCGTCCTGCTCGAAACCGTGATCCTCTCGATCCTCAACCACGACTCGGCGATCGCGGCCGCCGCCTCCCGGATGTCCGCCGCGGCCGGCGGCCGCCCGCTCATCGAGATGGGCGCCCGCCGCACCCACGAGCTCTCCGCGGTCGCCGCCGCGCGGGCCGCCTACGTCGGCGGGTTCAGCACCACGTCCGACCTCGCGGCCGGGTTCCGCTACGGCATCCCCACCGTCGGCACCAGCGCCCACGCCTTCACCCTGCTCCACGACACCGAGCGCGACGCCTTCCGCGCCCAGGTCGACTCGCTGGGCCGCGGCACGACCCTGCTCGTGGACACGTACGACGTCACCGAGGCGGTGCGCACCGCCGTGGAGATCGCCGGGCCCGAGCTGGGCGCGGTCCGCATCGACTCCGGCGATCTTCTCCTGGTCGCCCACCGGGTACGCCAGCAGCTCGACGAGCTGGGCGCCACCAGCACCAAGATCGTGGTCACCTCCGACCTCGACGAGTACGCCATCGCCTCGCTGGCCGCGGCCCCCGTCGACGCGTACGGGGTCGGCACCCAGCTGGTCACCGGCTCCGGGCACCCGACCTGCTCGATGGTCTACAAGCTGGTCGCCCGCGCCCAGTCCGCCGACACCCAGGCCCCGCTGACCCCGGTCGCCAAGAAGTCGCTCGGCGCGAAGTCGTCGATGGGCGGCCGCAAGTGGGCCGCGCGCCGCTCGGACGCGTACGGGATCGCCGAGGCGGAGGTCGTCGGCACCGGCGCGGTACCGACCGAACTCGTCGAGCGCCAGCTCCTGGTCGAGCTGGTCAAGGGCGGCACGGTGGTCGCCCGCGAGCCGCTGGATGCCGCGCGCGAGCGGCACATCGACGCGCTGGCGGCGCTGCCGATGTCGGCGAGCCAGCTCTCGCGCGGCGAGCCGGTCATCCCGACCGAGTACGTCTGAGCGCGGGCGCCGTGCCTCCGCGGCGGGGGCGGTGGGGATTTCCGCCCCCGTTTGCCCCCTGCCGTGCGCCGCACGAAGTCTCTACGCTCAAGGAACAGCCCCCGCCGGCCCCGGGCCCGCAGACCGAAGGACAGCCGCCATGCACCGCGCCTTGATCGTCGTGGACGTCCAGAACGACTTCTGTGAGGGCGGCTCCCTCGCGGTCGCGGGCGGCGCCGACGTCGCCGCCGCCATCACCGACCTGGTGGGCCAGGCCGCCGGATCCGCCTACCGCCATGTGGTGGCCACGCGCGACGCCCACATCGACCCGGGCGCGCACTTCTCCGACACGCCCGACTACGAGCACTCGTGGCCGGTGCACTGCGTGGCCGGCACCGAGGGCGTGGGCTTCCACCCCAACTTCGCGCCGGCCGTCGCCTGCGGGGCGATCGACGCGGTCTTCGACAAGGGCGCCCACGCGGCGGCGTACAGCGGCTTCGAGGGGCTCGACGAGAACGGCCTCTCGCTGGCGGACTGGCTGCGGGAGCGGCAGGTGGCCGAGGTCGACGTGGTCGGCATCGCCACCGACCACTGCGTACGGGCCACCGCCCTCGACGCGGTACGGGCCGGTTTCGTCACCACCGTCCTGCTGGACCTCACGGCCGGGGTGGCGCCGCACACGACGTCGGCGGCGCTGGAGGAGATGCGGGCGGCGGGCATCGAGCTGTCGGGCAAGCCCGTCGTATAGCCGATGGCTACGCGGCGTGGAGGCGGCCGACGGCTACGTAAAGCCGCCGACGGCTACTTCAGGAGCGCCCGTATCGGGTGCCACAGCTCCTCGGTGGTCTCCGGGGCCGTGCGCCACAGCAGGCCGTCGGGGTGGTGCAGGACGGCCGTGATCTCGTCCAGGGTGGGCGGCGCGGTCTGGCCGCGCAGATAGACGGCCCGCAGGCCGAGATTGCGGAGCCTGGTCAGGGCGCGCGCCCGGTTGACGGCGTGCACCAGGACGCGCACGTCGGTACCCGGTGCCGCCGGGTTCGGCAGGGTCAGCGCGACGACCACGCTGCCTCCTGGCAACTTGCAATAACCTCCGCCGGGCATGCCGGACCACTCCCCCTGCAAGACGACGCGTGGGACCCGCCGCGGCGAAGCATTGGACCCGCTGTCAATAAGGACTCGTAGGACGCACCTAAACACGATCGGCCGCCGCCCCGCTAGAGGGCGACGGCCGATCATGCTTTGACCTGCAGCTTTGACGATTACTTGGTGGAGGTTCCGACCTTCACCGTGATCGTCTGGCCGTTCCACGGCTGGTCGACGATCGAGATCTTCGTCTTGGTGTCAGGAACCTTGACGCTTCCGGTCGGGTTCTCGGCGTACCAGTACGTGCCGTTGTGGTCGTCGAAGACCGGGACGCCGGCCTGCGACTTGATCCTGGTCGCCACGTCCGCCTTGTGCAGCGTGAAGGCGTCCGTGCGGTACTGGCTGAACGGCGCGTCGAACGGCTGGATCTTGTTGCGCAGCAGCGTGCCGTCGGCCCACTTGAGCGGCTTGGCGTGCGCGTCGATCGGCAGGATCAGGCCCTGGCCGGGGTGGGCCGAGACGTTGTTGTCCTTCTGGGAGGTGTCCCAGAGCCAGATGAGCAGGCCCCGCTGGTACGGGTAGTGCTCGACCCAGCTCGGACGGGTGTTGGAGAAGCCGAAGTTGTACGGGCCGACCTTGAGGGTCGTGTCGTACGAGACGTACTGGCGGTTCTCCGCGAGGTAGTACTGCGGGTAGTCGTTGGTGAAGGACTCCCCGATGCGGGTGAAGTTCTTCGCCGTCCAGCCGTTGTCGCCGCCCTCGGCGCCGTCGGTGACCACGGCGGTGCCGTCGGCGGTGACGGTGATCGCGTCGGCCGTGAAGCCCTTGCCGCCCGCGCCGCCGTCGGTCTGGTAGCGGAAGCGGAGCTGGATCTGCTTGCCCGCGAACTGGTCCAGCGGGTACGACAGCTTCTGGTACGCGCCCGACGCGTCGGTCAGGGCCGGCTTGTCGCTGGAGTCGCGGGTGATGGCCTTGCCGTTGGCGGTGCCGTCGATCGCGTTCCAGCTGGCGCCGTTGTCCGTGGAGACCTCGGTGTAGAGGAAGTCGTAGTCCTTCTCGATGTCCCACCAGCCCGAAAGGTCCAGGGACGCCTTGGACTTGCCGGTGAGGTCGACCGAGCGGGTCAGGGTGTTGTTGAGGTTGTCACCCATGCCGCTCCACCACTGCTTCGAGCCCTCGGCGGGCTTGACGACGGTGGTGGTGACTTCCTTCTTGGGCAGCTCGACGACGAGTGCCTGGTTGTTCTTGGTGTTGTACTCCGAGACGCCGAGCTTGGCGGTGATCTTCGAACCCGCCTTCACCGAGGCGTAGTCGAGCCAGCCCAGCTGG
The DNA here is from genome assembly GCF_040651795.1 of Streptomyces sp. NPDC048361. Taxonomy (NCBI): domain Bacteria; kingdom Bacillati; phylum Actinomycetota; class Actinomycetes; order Kitasatosporales; family Streptomycetaceae; genus Streptomyces; species Streptomyces sp. NPDC048361. The sequence goes on along the minus strand of NZ_JBEZKW010000002.1, from coordinate 34,970 downwards.
AGCTTGTCCCAGGCGGTCATGTCGCCCGGCAGGTCTCCGATGGAGTCCTTGCCGGTGCCGAGCCAGGAACCCGCCGACATCAGGGACCAGAAACCGACCGAGTTCTCGGCGGTGTTGGTGGTGTCGTAGAGGTCCGGCAGACCGAGGTCGTGGCCGTACTCGTGGGCGAAGACACCGAGGCCGCCGTTCTCCGGCTGCATCGTGTAGTCGCCGACCCACATCCCGGTGTCACCGATCTGGGTGCCGCCGGCCTTGTTGTTGGCCGGGCCGGTCTTGCCCGCGTCCGTGCCGTAGGCGTACCAGCGGTGCGCCCACAGGGCGTTGGTGGCCTGTGCGCCGCCGCCCGCGGACTCGTCCTCGCCGGCGTGCACGATCTGGAAGTGATCGATGTAGCCGTCGGGCTCGTTGAAGTTGCCGTTGTTGTTGTAGTCGTTGCGGTCCCACTGGTCGTACTGACCCAGGGTCGCCTTGATCTGCGCGTCCGTCTGGCCCTTGGCCTTCTGGTCGGCGACCCAGGCGTTGACGCCGTCACGGACGGTGTCCCACACGTTGGCGCAGTTGGTCTGGCCGCAGTAGTTGGAGCCGTAACGGGCCTCGTTGTACGGGATCTTGACCCAGTCGGTGACCTGGCCGTCGACCGAGTAGCGGCCCGAGGACGTCTTCTCGTAGTACGTCTTGAGCGAGTTGACGTTCTTGCCCGTACCGAAGTACAGGTCCTGGTAGTGCTTCTGGTTGTAATCCGCCTGCCAGGCCGTGGAGTTGTCCTTCGACCGGTCAGGCTTGGCTATCTGGTTGTGCGCCGGGCCGGCGGTGCCCCCGTACTTGGGCTGCGGCGGCTTGGGGCCGTCGGGGCCGTCCGGGTCGTACATCGTGGTGTTGTCGACCTGGTCGCCGAACTCCACCAGGATCGTGAAGATCTTGTCGGTCTTCTGCCGGCCGAGCTCGACGTACTTCTTGTCGCTGAGCTTGACGACGTCGGAGCCGCCGCGCTTCTCGATCTGCTTCTTGCCGGACAGCACCCCTTCGAGCGCGGCCTGGCGCTGCTGGGCCTGCTGGTCGGTGAAGGGGCCCTTGAGGTTGTGCTCCTGGCCGTTGGCCGTCGACGGGTCCTGGCGCTGGACGGCCGCCGGGGCCTTCGTGTCCGCCTGGGCCGTGGCGTAGGCCGAGCCCGTGGCGCCGGCCGTGGCGAGAGCCACGAGCACGGCGGCGGCTCTTGCCGCCCTCCTGCTGCTGGTCACTTGATGTTTTCCTCCCCCGCGGCCGGCAGGAACCGGGGGGTGAGGGGCTGGTTCCGGTCACGACACGCGTCTCAAGTGACGACATTGGACCGGAGTTACCAAAGAAAAGACAGATCTTGACTTGTTCGTGCCAAGTACATTATGCAGAAGGCGAGTTCCGCTATCCGAACATGACCGGTGTGCTAACAGACCAGGACAACAGGTGCACATGTCTCGCCATACGGACCGGGGCGCGTCCCCGAATGACTCCGTGCGCCCCCCGTGCACCGGCACCGTGGGTTAGGTCACGCTTACCAACAGTTCCGCTCGGGCATGGACCGACGTAGAGTCGCTTGGCAGTGCGATCCGGTGGCGGGTGCCGCCGGTTGAGAACGGTCGAGCAGCTCACCCCCTATCCGAACCCTCAGGACGGATAACGCCATGCCGCGTCCCACTGCCGCACAGCTCTCCTACGGTTCGGCCACCGTCGTCTTCTCGACCGTCGCCATGCTGCTGCTCTCCCGCACCGAGTCCGGCGTCGGAGTGGCGGTCATCGTGCTCGCCGCGCTCCTGCTCGGCCTCCTCGTCGCCGTGACGGTCCCCATGCCGCTGCCCCGCCGTACGCGGGCGGACGCCGCCAACGCCGACGGCCGCACGGCCCCGGCCGCGGATGCGGCATCGGTGAACCGTGCGGCCGTCGTGGAGAGTTCTGCCGCGGCGCGGGTACCGGCCCCCCGGCGGCGGGCCGTCACGCGCGAGCACTCACTGCGGAGTTGAGACCACCACCACCGTCTTGCCGGCCTTGTCGTGCCAGCCCTGCCGGTACGGCTTGTCCGCCACGATGGTGATGAGCAGGACGATGTCCCACAGGCAGTAGCAGCAGAGCACGAAAGGCGCCCACAGCACGGCGGCCCGCGCGAGGGCGGAGTTGGTGGTGGGCACCCGGCCGTCGTTGAGCATCGCGACCCGCAGCCCCAGCCACTTCTTGCCGAGCGTCTGACCCGACTTCGCCACCATCAGGGTGTCGTAGCCGATGTAGACCACGAGCGTGATCAGCAGCCACAGCAGACCGCTGCCGGAGTACGCCTTGCTGATCACCTCGGAGCCCGAGTCGCCGTTGTCGGTGGTGGAGATGACGACCCGGTTGCTCGTCGCCCACTCGATCAGGCCGAGCGGAATCGCGATGATGAGGAAGTCGATGAAGCGGGCCAGGAACCGCTTGCCGAAGTCGGCGAGCGGCGGCATCCCGGCCAGCGGATCGACACCGCCGTACTGACCCCCGTACGGGTCGGAGGGCGGCGGCGCGCTGTCGTACGGCGAGCCGCCACCGGGGGGAGGCGGCCCGCCGTACGGACCACCCCCACCGCCGCCGTACGGGCCGCCTCCTCCGACGGGCGGGGGCGGAGCGCCATAGGGTCCCGCGCCGCCGGGCGGCGGGCCCGAACCATAGGGCGAGTCGGGCGAATCAGCCGGCGGCGGCTGCGAACCGCCGTAGGGAGCACCGCTCTGCGGAGGCTCTGACGGCTTCTTGAGGAACGGGTCGTCCTCGGGCGGCTGACCGGGCGGCGGCTGATCGGTACTCATGCCGGTAGTGCACCGCGCGCGCGAGAGCTCCGCGACCGGAGGGACGCCGTTCGGGGGGCTTCGTGCTCATGCCGGCCCGGCCCGCCGTCAGTCCTGCGCGACGAACGTACGGGCCGCCTTGTCGTGCCAGCACTGGCGCCACGGGCGGTCGAAGAGGCACCACGCCACATTGACCACGCCGACCGCGAGCAGCCCGAGCACCCCGTAGACCAGCCAGCGCCGCGCGGCCTGGCCGAACGTCGGCGGCTCGTACGACTCGATGCCGCGCACCTGCACCCCGCACAGCCGCTTGCCGAGGGTGCGCCCCCACTTGGCGGTGGGCAGCGCCTCGTACAGCAGGCCGAGGATGAGGAAGGCGCCGAGCACGATCCCGAGGAAGCCCGCGGTCGTGCCGTCGAGGAGATAGACGGTGACGGTACGGCCCGACAGCTTCGCCGCGTCGACCTTCTCCTGGATGTGGTCACCGATCTGGGTGAGCAGCGGCACGGCGAGGCCACCGACGAGGGCGCCGAGCAGCACGGTGTCGACGAGCCGCGCGATCAGGCGCCTGCCGAGCCCCGCGGGCCGGGCCGCGGCCTGCGCCTGCGCGGCGGCGAAGAAGGGGTCGGCGACGGGCGGCTTCCACGGCACGACGGGTTCCTGCGCCGACCCGTGTCCCTGCGCGTGTCCCTGCCCCTGTGCGTGCCCCTGCCCCTGCACATGGCCCTGCGCATGGCTCTGCGGATGGCTCTGCGGATCGGGCTGTGCGAGCTGGTGCACCTGTTGCGCCCAGGACGCGGCCCCTCCCCCGGGCCCGGCCGCCATCGGCGAACCGGGCCCCGGTGCGGGCTGAGCGGGGGCCGGCTGGGGCGCGGGCGTGTGGGGCGGCGCCGTGTAGGAGACGTCCGCGCGGCCGGTGGCCCTTGGTCCCAACGGGGCTTCGGCCGAAGGTAGTTGGGCTCGCGCGGGGGCCGGTTCGACGGCGGCGGGCTGCACCGTCCCGGCGAGCCGGCCGGGCTGCGGCTGGTGGTTGGGCTGCGGCCGGTCGGGCTGCGGCCGGCGGTTGGACTGCCCGAAATGTGACGGCTGCCCGGGGTTGGCCGGATGACCGGGGTTGGATAGTTGCCCGACGGGGGGCTGCGCCGAGTGCGCCTGCCCCGGGTCGGAGGCTCCGGCGGGCTCGGGGCGCCGGGGGTCCGGAAGGCGCGGATCGGAGAGGCCGGGATCGGAGAGGCGGGAATCGGACGGGCGAGCCTCGGGGAGGCGGGAGTCGGAGAGGCGGGGGTCCGTCTCGGGCAGCCCGCGGGGATCGACCGGCCGGCCCCAGGAGACGCGGCGGTCCTGGTCGCCTCCGAACCCGGACTGGTGGGCGGCGTCCGCGTGCCAGGCGGGCTGCGCCTGGCCGCCCTGCCCGTGCCCGCCCTGCCCGTGCGCGGCCCCGGCGGGCGCGGCCTCGGGCTCGTCGAGGAAGACCGGTCCGGTCTCCTCGGCCGGTGCGGTGCGGACCGGGGGCACGGCGGCGAGCGAGGGGGCCGGAGCGGGGGCGGCGCCCGGCGGCGGGGTGGGCGGCTGCTCGCCGGCGGCGGGGGCGGGCCGGCTCGTGCCGGGCACCCAGGAGACCCCGTTCCAGTACCGGACATATCCGGGAATGGACGGGTCCGGGTAATACCCCTCGCGGGCCGTACTCCCGTCGCTGTCAGGAGGAACCGTCGCCATGTCCCCAACTCCGTTCAGATCCAGCACACTTGATCTCCGCCGCGGCACCCCGCCGGACCGGGCACCGACTACACGCCTCCGCTTGTCCTGGCGGGGCCCGTGGGAGAGACCCTAACCAAGAACGGGCGGCCGTTAGGAGGAAGCCGGACAGGAAGCCCGCGTACGAGCGATGTGGGGCGCCGCGCGGCCCCGGGGTCCTCGCCGCACGGGTGGGACGCGCCAGTGCGTACAGTCGTCGGGCATCGAACTGATGCGCCCGGCCCTGCCGGTGAGGAAAGCGAGTGAGCGATGCGCGTGGGGCCCGGCCTGACCGGTCATGACACCCCGGTGGGCGGCCCCGAGGCGCAGGCGCCCGCACTCCGGCGGGCCTGGACCGCGGTCGCGGCCTTCGCGGCGGTCCGCGCGCTCGGTGTGCTGATCCTCGCGGTGTGGCCGCGCGCCAACGGCGACGACGCCCATGAGCTGCTCTCCGCGCGCTGGGACTCGCTCTGGTACGTACGGGTCGCCGAGTCGGGTTACGACTTCACGCTGACCGCGCCGGACGGCCGCGTCCTGTCCGACCAGGCGTTCTTCCCGCTGCTTCCCTGGCTGGAGCGGGCGATCGGCGCGGTGAGCCCGCTCGGCCCGGGCGACGCGGGGCTCCTGGTGAGCGGGGTCGCGGGGCCGGTCGCCGCCTGGGGCATGTATCTGATCGGCCATCACCTCTACGGGCACCGGGCAGGGCTCCTCCTGGTGACGTTGTGGGCGGCGGTGCCGGTCGGGATCGTCCAGTCGATGGCATACAGCGAGGCCCTCTTCGTGGCACTCGCCGCCTGGGCGCTGTACGCGGTGGCCCGGCGGCGCTGGGTCGAGGCCGGGCTCCTCGCCGCGCTCGCCGGGCTCACCCGCCCGGTGGGGCTCGCGGTCGCGGCCGCGCTGTGGGCGGGCGCCGCCGTCGAGGCGCGCCGCACCCGGCACATCGGGGCGCGGATGCTCGCCGGGATGGCGCTCGCCCCGCTCGGCGCGGCCGCGTTCATCCTGTGGGTGGGGATGCGCCGCGGCAGCCCGCTGGCCTATCTCGACGTACAGGCCGAGTGGGGCAACGGCTTCGACGGAGGTCTGGCGTACGCGAAGTTCATCGTGGCGCACCTGGACGGCTGGCCCGTGGTTCTGGCCGGGATCGGCCTGATCGTGGGCACGGCGCTCGCGCTGGGGGCGTACGGGATCTGTGTGCGCCGGCGCCAGCCGGTTCCGCTGCTCGTCTACACCGGCATCGTGGTGGCGCTCGCCCTCTGCTCGTCGGGCTACTTCGGCTCGAAGCCGCGGCTGCTGCTCCCGGCCTTCCCGCTGCTGCTGCCGGTGGCGCTCGCCCTCTCGCGGGTGCGGGCGTCGCGCGCGGTGCCCGTGGTCGCCGTACTCGCGCTGGGCTCCGCGGTGTACGGGGCGACCTGGCTGAGCGGCTCGGGCCCCCCGTAGCCGGCGGTCCCGGTGCTTCGTCGCGTGCGGGGCCTGCCCGGTAGCCGGCGATCCCGGTACTCCACCGCGTGCGGGGCCTGCCTGGCTGGCCGGCGAAAAACTTTCCCGAAGTCGCGTCATGACCGCCGCCGAACGCGCTCTCATCCGGTACGGCCCGATCCCGGGCCCCGTACCGGAAGAGAAGAGGGTCCCATGCACACCGTGGTGGAGCGCGAACTGGAGCTCAAGCTGGTGCTGTCGCCCGAGCGCAGCATCCCCGTGCCGGCCCGGCTCACCTATCGCACGGACGACCCGTACGCCGTGCACATCACCTTCCACATCGGCTCCGACACGCCCGTCCACTGGACCTTCGCGCGCGAGCTGCTCGTTGAGGGGGTGTTCCGGCCGTGCGGCCACGGCGATGTCCGGATCTGGCCGACGAAGGTCGAGGGCCGCAGCGTGGTCCTGATGGCGCTCAGCTCGCCGGACGGCGACGCACTGCTCGAAGCGCCCGCCGTGCAGGTCTCCGCGTGGCTGGAGCGCACGCTGCGGGCGGTGCCGCCGGGCTCGGAGACCGAGCGGCTCGGCATCGACGACGGCCTCGCCGAGCTGCTCGCGGCGACCACCGGACGGGGCCGCGCCGACGAGCTGTGGCTGCGCGACCCCTGGCCCTGCGACGAGTCCCGCCCGGAGGAGGGCGTGTGAGGGGCGGGCGGGTGAGGCGACGGATGTGGGGGGGGCGGATGTGGGGGGGGCGGATGTGGGGGGGCGGATGTGGGGGGCGGATGTGGGGGGCGGATGTGGGGCCGGTGGGGGCGCCGATGCCAGGGTCCTGTCAGAACAGTTTGCCGGGGTTGAGCAGGCCCAGCGGGTCGAAGGCGTGCTTGACGGCGCGCTGCATCTCAAGGCCGACCGGCCCGAGTTCGCGGGCGAGCCACTCCTTCTTCAGTACGCCGACGCCGTGTTCGCCGGTGATGGTGCCGCCCAGCTCCAGGCCGAGCGCCATGATCTCGTCGAACGATTCGCGGGCGCGCCGCGATTCGTCCTCGTCGGCGGCGTCGAAGCAGACCACGGGGTGGGTGTTGCCGTCGCCCGCGTGGGCGCAGACGCCGATGGTCAGGTCGTACTTGGCGGCGATCGCCGAGGTGCCCTCCAGCATCGCTGCGAGCTTCGAGCGCGGCACGCAGACGTCGTCGATCATCGTGGCCGATTTGATCGTTTCGAGAGCGGTGAGCGACAACCGCCGTGCCTGCAGCAGGAGTTCGGACTCGGCGACGTCCTCGGCCGGTACGACGTCGGTGGCGCCCGCTGCGGTGCACAGGGCGCCGACCGCTGCGAGGTCGGCCGCCGCGTGGGGCGTGTCGAAGGCGGCGAGCAGCAGCGCCTCGGTGGTCTCGGGCAGGCCCATGTTCGCCATGCGGTTGACGGCCTGGATGGTGGTGCGGTCCATGAGTTCGAGCAGTGACGGGGTGTGGCCGCGCTCCATGATCGCGACGACGGCGTCGCAGGCCGCCGCGGCCGAGCCGAACTCGGCGGCGAGCGCGAGCTGGGGCGGCGGCGCGGGCCGCAGCGCGAGGACCGCCCTGACAACGATGCCGAGGCTGCCCTCGGAACCGACGAAGAGCCGGGTCAGGTCGTACCCGGCGACGCCTTTGGCGGTACGCCGCCCGGTGCTCATGAACCGCCCGTCGGCGAGGACCACGTCGAGGCCGAGTACGTACTCGGCGGTCACCCCGTACTTCACACAGCACAGCCCACCGGAGGCGGTGCCGATGTTCCCGCCGATGGTGCACATCTCCCAGCTGGACGGATCCGGCGGGTAATAGAGCCCGTGTTCCTGGGCGCGGCGCGACAGTACGGCGTTGACGACGCCGGGTTCGACGACCGCGACCCGGTCCACCGGGTTGATCTCCAGGATGCGGTCCATCTTGACCAGCGACAGGACGACGCAGCCGTCGCTGGCGTTGGCCGCGCCGGACAGGCCGGTGCGCGCGCCCTGCGGCACGACGGGCACCCGCAGCGCGGTGGCCGTGCGCATCACGTGCTGGACCTGCTCGACGGTGCGGGGCAGCACCACCACGGCCGGGCTCCCCGCCGCGCAGAAGCTCGCCATGTCGTGGGCGTAGGAGCCGGTGATGTCGGGGTCGGTGATGACGGCGTCCGCCGGGAGGCCCTCACGCAGCCGTTCGAGAAGATCGTCCATGGACTCAGCCTGGCACTCGGGGCCATCGGTGTGAACCCTTTCCCCGGCCGGTCGGGCGGGACCGGGTGTGCTCTTCCTATTGACGCACAGTGAACGCCATGGAGATCGTGGAGACCGAACAGCATCCGGACGCGACCCGGCGGGCGGCCTGGCTCGCGGCGTCCGCGGCGGCCCAGCGGCCGGCGCCGCGGCCGGGGCCACGGCGAGGGCCACGGCGGGCCCTGAGGCGGGCCGTTCTGGTGGCGCTCGCGGCGGGGGTGCTGGTCGGGGGCGTCCTGCTGCTCAGGCCCGACGACGGGGGACACCGGGCCAAGCCGGCCGCCCCGGGGCCCGCGGCGCGCGCCCTGAGCGCGGTGGCGGCGGGGGCGCCCGCGTCGGTGGGCGATCTGACGGCGCTCATCACCGACCGGGCGGCGTGGGTGCGGACCCACCCCAAGGACGAGGCGTCCTGGGCGGTGCTCGGCTCGGCCTATGTGGAGCGCGGCGAGCGGGGCGCGGACCCGTCGTTCTACCCGCGGGCCGAGTGGGCGCTCAAGCGCTCCCTGGAAGTGCGTCCGAAGGACAACCAGGACGCGGAGATCGGGCTCGCGGCCCTCGCCAACGCCCGCCACGACTACGCGGCGGCGCGCACCCTCGCCGAAGGGGTACGGGCCCGCGCAGAGAACCGCTGGACGCTGTACCCGCCGCTGATCGAGGCGTACAACGGGCTCGGCGACGCGAAGGGCGCGGCCAAGGCGGTGGAGCGGCTGCTCGAACTGCGCGACGGCTCGGCCTCGTTGACGCAGGCGGCCGAGGTGTACCGGGCGCACGGGTGGCGCGAGGACGCGACGGTGGCCGCCGACGAGGCGGTAGCGCACGCCACGTCACCCGTACAGAAGGCGGATGCGCTGGTGGCGGCGGGCGATCTCGCCTGGGAGCGGGGCGAGCCGGACGGGGCACTCGCGCGGTACGAGGCGGCGCTGCACGCCGACCCGGGTGCGCACGCGGCGCTCGCCGGCCGGGCCAGGGCGAAGGTGGCGCTCGGCCGCACGGCGGACGCGCAGCGCGACTACCAGGCGGCGATCGCCCGGCTCCCCCGACCCGAATACGTCCTGGAGCTGGGCGAGTTGTACGAGGCGCAGGGTTTGGACGGCGACGCGCGGACCTGGTTCGACAAGCTGCGCGAACTGACCGCGCGGGACGGTTCCAACGGGGTCGACGACGCCTTGGTGCTCGGCCGGTTCGAGACCGACCACGGCGCGGTGCACTCCGCGTTGGACCGGCTCGAAGCGGAGTGGAGGGCACATCCGAGCCCGGCCGCCGAGGACGCGCTGGGCTGGGCGATGTACCGGGCGGGTGAGACGGAGGAGGCGCTGGCGCACGTACGGAAGGCGACCGACTCGGGGGTGCGCAGCGCCCTGTTCTCCTACCATCAGGCCACGATCGAGCGGGAGTTGGGCCAGTCGGGCGCGGCGCGGCGCCACCTTCAGGACGCGCTGCGCACCAACCCGTACTTCTCGCCGGTGTTCGCGCCGAAGGCCAAGGAGGAGCTCGCGGCGCTCGGTGAGCCGCCGGGGGGCGGGCCGAGAGACGTGTACGGCCATGTGGCGGCCGCCGCGCAGGCAGGGCCGTCGGAGTCGGGCCCGGATTCCGGTTCCGGCGGCGGGGGCGGCGGAGGTGGTGGCACGGGTTCCGCGTCGTCGGGCACGTCGTCGAACCAGGGCACCAAGCACCCCGCACGGCCACGGCCCGCACGGCCGGCGAAGCCGTCGCAGCGGCACTGAGAGCGCCGGCACCGAGAGTCGCGGCACCGAGAGTCGCGGCACCGAGAGTCGCGGCACCGAGAACAGCGGCACAGGCCGCGGCCCCACGGGTCAGGTCCGTGGGGCCGGGGACTCATGACGGTAACTCAATTACCGTACGGGCGTGACCAGTTGCAGGTCAGAGCCCGGTCAGCGACCGGCCAACGATCGAGCAGCGACCGATCAGTGACCGGTCAGAGGCCGGTCAGAGGTTGCCGCGTCGCTCCTGCTCGCGCTCGATGGCCTCGAACAGGGCCTTGAAGTTGCCCTTGCCGAACCCCATCGAACCGTGCCGCTCGATCATCTCGAAGAAGACCGTGGGGCGGTCCTGGACCGGCTTGGTGAAGATCTGGAGCAGGTAGCCGTCCTCGTCGCGGTCGACCAGGATCTTCAGCTCGCGCAGCGTCTCGACCGGCACCCGGGTCTCGCCGGCCCACTCGCCGAGGGTGTCGTAGTAGGAGTCGGGGGTGTCGAGGAACTGGACACCGGCGGCGCGCATGGCCTTCACCGAGGCGACGATGTCGTTGGTGGCGAGCGCGATGTGCTGGACGCCGGGGCCGCCGTAGAACTCCAGGTACTCGTCGATCTGCGACTTCTTCTTGGCGATGGCCGGCTCGTTGAGCGGGAACTTCACCTTGAGGGTGCCGTCGGCGACGACCTTCGACATGAGCGCGGAGTACTCGGTGGCGATGTCGTCGCCCACGAACTCCTTCATGTTGGTGAAGCCCATGACGTTGTTGTAGAACGCCACCCACTCGTTCATCTTGCCGAGCTCGACGTTGCCGACGCAGTGGTCGATCGCCTGGAAGAACCTCTTGGGCGTCTCGACCATGGGTGCGGCCTCGACGAAGCCCGGCAGGTAGGGGCCGGAGTAGCCGGAGCGCTCGACCAGGGTGTGCCGGGTCTTGCCGTACGTGGCGATCGCGGCCAGCACCACGGTGCCGTGCTCGTCCTTGACCTCGTGCGGCTCCTCGATGCCGGTGGCGCCGTGCTCGGTGGCGTACTTGTACGCGGCCCGCGCGTCCGGCACCTCGATGGCGAGGTCGATCACGCCGTCGCCGTGCTCGGCGACGTGCTCGGCGAGGAAGTGGCCCCGGTCGGTGGCGGGCTTGATGACGGAGGTGAAGACGAAGCGGGCGCCGCCGCTGGTCAGCACGTAACTGGCGGTCTCGCGGCTGCCGTTCTCCGGTCCGGAGTAGGCGACCAGCTTCATGCCGAAGGCCGTCGAGTAGTAGTGCGCGGCCTGCTTGGCGTTGCCCACGGCGAAGACGACCGCGTCCATGCCCTTCACCGGGAAGGGGTCGGCCTGCCGCGCGGTTCCGGGGGTCTGATCCAGGGTCTCAGTCATGCGAGGAGAGTCTCTCCGTCCCGCAAGCTGCGCAATAGTTCGCGCATTCACTGGTCAATGTGCACAGTGGACCGCCACGATAAGGGGGCGTTCTGTACACGATGACCATCCGGAGGCGGCCATGGCGATCGATCATCTGGACGGGCGGCTGATCGTGCTGCTCGCGCGGGAACCCCGTATCGGTGTCCTGGAGGCGTCCCGGCGGCTCGGGGTGGCCCGCGGCACGGTCCAGGCGCGGCTCGACCGGCTTCAGTCGAATGGAGTCATCCGCGGTTTCGGTCCCGACGTCGATCCGGCCGCGCTCGGCTATCCGGTCACCGCCTTCGCCACCCTGGAGATCAAACAGGGCCAGGGGGCCGACGTACGGGCCCACTTGGCGTCCGTGCCGGAGGTCCTGGAGCTGCACACGACCACCGGGCAGGGCGACATGCTGTGCCGTCTGGTGGCCCGCTCCAACGCCGATCTTCAGCGGGTGATCGACCGGGTTGTCGGTTTTGATGGCATCGTCCGGGCCGCGACGGCGATCGTCATGGAGAACCCGGTCCCGCTGCGGATCATCCCGCTGGTGGAGCAGGCGGGTCAGGACTCCGTGCCCGGCGGTGGCTGACCGGAGACCGACAGGGGTGAGCGCGTGGGGTTCTGGAGCTATCTGTCCAGCAGACACCAGCAGCTGCTCACCGACGCCTACCAGCACGCGAGCGCGGTGTTCCAGTGCATGGTGATCGCGACGGTGCTCGGGGTCGTCATCGGTGTGGTGACCTACCGCAGCGGCTGGGCGGCGGGACTCGCCATCACCTCCACCTCGACGATCCTCACGATCCCCTCGCTCGCCATGATCGGCCTGCTGATTCCGCTGGTGGGCCTGGGCGTGGCGCCCACCGTCGTCACCCTGACCCTCTACGGACTCCTGCCGATCGTCCGGAACTCGATCGTGGGTCTGCGCGGTGTCGACCCCTCCCTGGTGGACGCCGCCACCGGCATCGGGATGTCGCGCGCCGCCCGGCTGCTGCGGGTCGAGCTCCCGCTGGCCTGGCCGCCGATCCTGACCGGGATCCGGGTCTCCACGCAGATGCTGATGGGCATCGCGGCGATCGCGGCGTACGCGTCGGGTCCCGGGCTCGGCAACGAGATCTTCCGCGGCATCGCCTCGCTCGGCAGCGCCAACGCCATCAACCAGGTGCTCGCGGGCACCCTCGGCATCGTGGTGCTCGCCCTGCTCTTCGACGCGGCGTACGTGCTGATCGGCCGTCTCACCATCCCGAGGGGGATCCGTGTCTGAGCGACCCGAGTACGAGCGGTCCGAGTACGAGCGGTCCACCTCCGCGCGGTCCACCTCCGAGCGGTCCACCTCCGAACCGCCCACGTCCGGTACGCCGTCGTCCGGTGCGTCCTCGTCCAGTACGTCCTCGTCCGGGCCGGGCGGGGCCGCCTCCGGGGCCTCCATCCACCTGGAGAACCTGACCAAGCGCTACCCGGGCAACCCGACCCCGTCGGTGGACAGCGTCACCATGGAGATCAAGGCGGGCGAGACCGTCATCTTCGTGGGCCCCTCGGGGTGCGGTAAGTCGACGACGCTGAAGATGATCAACCGGCTGATCGAGCCGACGTCCGGCCGCATCCGGATCAACGACGAGGACGTCACCGACATCGACCCGGTGAAGCTGCGCCGCAAAATCGGGTACGCGATCCAGTCGTCCGGGCTCTTCCCGCACATGACGGTCGCCGAGAACATCGCGCTCGTACCGAAGATGATCGGCTGGTCCAAGGCGAAGGTGAAGGACCGGGTCGAGGAGATGCTCGATCTGGTGGGGCTCGACCCGCGCGAGTTCCACGGCCGCTATCCGCGCCAGCTCTCCGGCGGACAGCAGCAACGGGTGGGCGTGGCAAGGGCGTTGGCGGCCGACCCGCCGGTGCTCCTGATGGACGAGCCGTTCGGCGCGGCCGACCCGATCACCCGCGACCACCTCCAGGACGAGCTGATCCGCCTCCAGCACGAGCTGCACAAGACGATCGTCTTCGTCACCCACGACTTCGACGAGGCGATCAAACTGGGCGACCGGATCGCGGTGCTGCGCGAGCACTCGCACATCGCCCAGTTCGACACCCCGGAGGCGATCCTCACCAACCCCGCCGACGACTTCGTCTCCGGGTTCGTGGGCGCGGGCGCGGCGCTCAAGCGGCTCAACCTCACCCGCGTACGGGACGTGGAGATGGCCGGATTTCCCACGGTCACCGTCGACGATCCACTCCAGTCGATCTTCAACAAGCTACGCAGCGGCCCGCACAACGAGCTGCTCATGCTGGACCGCAGGAACCGCCCCTACAAATGGCTGCGGCGCGGCGATCTGATGCGCGCCAAGGGTTCGCTGGCGCGGGCCGGGCAGCTGGTGCACGACACGGTGACCCGGGACGCGACGCTGCACGACGCCCTGGAGGCGGTGCTCACCGACTCCGGCGGGCGGGTCGCGGTGACCGGGCGGCGCGGCGAGTACATCGGGGTCGTCGACATGGAGACGCTGATGAACTCCGTGCACGAACTGCTCGATGCCGACCGGCTCGCCGCCATCGAGCACCAGCACGACCTCGAAGAGCTCCGCCACCACCAGACCGATCAGGAGCTGGAGGGCGGTGCGCAGACGTCATGACACCCCCGAACTCCGCTCCCGCCGAACGCCCGCCGGGTGAGCACGAGGTCAAGGGCCACGCGTTCCGCGACGAGCTCCCGGATCCGCTCGTGGAGCCCGAGGAGCCGGCGGGCCCGGCCCCGGGCAGGCGGGCCCGGCGCATCACCTGGCAGAAGCTGGTCTTCCTGCCTGCGGTGCTCGTGGTGGTCCTCGTGGCCACGTACTTCTGGATCACGCACATCCACCTGGACGCCATCGCGAAGAACTCCCTCGACAACGGCAATGTGCAGCTGCGTCTGTGGCAGCACGTGAAGCTGACGGCGATCTCCACGTTCTGGGTACTGATCATCGCGATCCCGCTGGGCATCGCGCTGACCCGGCGCGGGGTGAGCAGGGCGGCCGCGCCGGTCACCGCGCTCGCCAACATCGGGCAGGCGACCCCGGCCATCGGCCTGCTGGCGCTGCTCGTGATCTGGCTCGGCATCGGGCCCGGCACGGCGATCGTCGGCATGGTGATCTACGCGGTGCTGCCGGTGCTCTCCAATACGGTGGCCGGTCTGAAGGCGATCGACCCGCAGCTCGTGGAGGCGGCCCGGGGCATCGGCATGTCGGGGTTCGGCACCCTGGGCAAGGTCGAGCTGCCGCTGGCGGTGCCGCTGATCCTGGCGGGGGTGCGCACCGCGCTCGTCCTGAACGTCGGCACCGCCACGCTCGCCACGTTCGGTGGCGGAGGCGGCCTCGGCGACCTCATCACCTCGGGCATCCAGACCCAGCGCATGCCGGTCCTGATCCTCGGCTCGATCCTGACGGTGGCCCTCGCGCTCTTCGTGGACTGGCTCGCCTCCCTGGCCGAACTGGCGCTGACGCCGCGCGGACTGGAGGCGCCGTGATGTGGAGAGGACAGACGGCGCGGACCGTGCGGACGGGAGACATCGCGCGCACGGTACAGACGCGAGGCACGGTACGGACGCGAGGCACGGTACGGACGCGAGGCACGGCGCGGACCGCAAGCGGCTCGGCGCGGCGCCTGCGGACGACGCTGGCCGCCGCCGGAGGCGCTCTGGCGCTGCTCGCCGTGGTGTCGGGCTGCGGGCTCAAGTCCGGCTCGCCGATGGTGGACGACGTGGTGCCGGGCTCGCTCGGCAAGGGTCTGCCCCTCAAGGGTGTCTCGCTGACGGTGACGTCGAAGAACTTCAGCGAGAACATCATCCTCGGGCAGATGGTCGGCCTGGTCTTCAAGGCGGCCGGCGCCGAGGTCCTCGACCGTACGAACCTGCCCGGGTCGATCAGCGCGCGCGAGGCGATCGTGAAGGGCGACGCCGACGCGATGTACGACTACACGGGGACGGCGTGGATCACCTATCTGGGGCACAGCAAGCCCATCGTCGACCCGCAGACGCAGTGGCGGGCGGTGCACGACGCCGACCTGAAGAACGGCGTGACCTGGCTGCCCCAGTCGACCCTGAACAACACGTACTCGCTGGGCATCAGCCAGGCCAACAACGCCAAGTACCACCTCAAGACGCTTTCCGACGTGGCCGCGCTCGCGAAGAAGGTTCCCTCGGCGGTGACGATCTGCGTGGAGAACGAGTTCGCCTCGCGCGAGGACGGGCTGCCCGGCATGGAGAAGGCGTACGGGATGAAGATCCCCGCCGCCAACATCAAGAAGATGGACGCGGGGATTATCTACACCCAGGTGTCCAAGTCCAACTCCTGTCTCCTGGGCGAGGTGTTCACCACCGACGGCCGCATCCAGGCGATGAACCTGGCGACCGTCCAGGACGACCGGCACTTCTTCCCCAACTACAACGCGGCGCCGGTGCTGCACAGCGCGACGTACGCCAAGTACCCGTCGATGGCAGGGCTGTTGAACCCGGTGAGCGCGAAGCTGACGACCCAGGTGGCTCGGCAGCTGAACGCGGAGGTCGACGTGGACGGGCGGGATCCGCACGACGTGGCGCTGGGGTGGCTGGTGCGGGAGGGGTTCATCAAGAAGGGGTGAGGCGGCCGCATGCAAAGAACTCGATGCAAAGAAGTTCATGCAACAAAAGCGTTGCAACGTTTCCTTTGCATGGCTATCTTCGAACCATGCCCAAGAACAAGCCGTCCGAGGCCCGGCCGCTGGAAAACGCGATGGGTGAACGCATCCTCGATGCCCGCTCCCTGCGCGGTCTCGCCCACCCCCTGCGCATGCGCATCCTGAAGTCGCTGCGCCACGACGGCTCGGCGACCGCCTCCCAACTCGCCGAACGACTGGGCGAGTCGAGCGGCGCCACCAGCTACCACCTGCGCCAGCTCGCCGCGCACGGCTTCGTCGAGGACGACCCGGGGCGCGGCAAGGGCCGCGAGCGCTGGTGGAAGCCCGTCCACACCGGCACGACCTTCGCCGAGGGGCTGCACACCAGTACGGACCCCGAAGTGCGGGGCGCCGCCGACCTGTTCCTGCACGAGGTCGCCACCATCCACACCCAGGAACTCTCGACCTGGCTCGGCACCAAGCAGGACTGGCCGCAGGAGTGGGCCGCCAGCGGTGACCTGAGCGACTTCACCCTGACCCTCACCCCGGCCCAGTTGCACGAACTGAGCGAGAAGCTGCACGCCGTCATCGAGCCGTACCGCACCGTCGCGGCGCAGGACGACTCCGCTCAGGTCCGCCTGCACCTGCACGCCTTCCCGCGCTCGGCCCCGCCGCGCTGAACCCCGCTCGGCCCGGCCGCGCTGAACCCCGCTCGGCCCCGCCGCGCTGAACCCTGCTCGGGTCCGCCGCGCTGAACCCCGCTCCACCGCATCCCACTCCGCCGCCGCATACCGGCCTCCCGCATACCGCTCGGCCGCCTCCCGCATACCGCTCGGCCGCCTCCCACTCCTCCGCTGAATCCCGCACCGCCGAAGGGACCTTCGTCATGCACAGCGATACCCATTACCTGCTGCACCAGGTGCGCGCCACCGAGCTGGCGGCCGAGGCTCGGACCGCCGCACTTACTCGCCGGGAGCACCGGCTGCGCGCCCACGTCGGCTGGATACTTGTCGAGTTGGGGCTGCGCCTTGCCCAGCAGGCACCGCGTACGGGAGCACGTCTCGCATGAGCGCGCCGGGGGGACACCGCGACAGGAGGCCGCTCGCGGCGGTGCTGATCGCCAACGCCGTTTCGGCGACCGGGAGTTCACTCACTCTCATCGGCGTACCGTGGTTCGTGCTCCAGACCACCGGCAGCGCGGGCCGCGCCGGGATGGTCGCCTTCTGCGCGACCCTGCCGATCGTCGCGTCGGCGCTCGTGGGCGGCCCGGTCATCGACCGGATCGGGCGCCGCCGGGTCTCCGTCGGCTCGGACACGGTGTGCGGCCTCGCGGTCACCGCGATCCCGCTCCTGCACCACACGGGGCTCCTCGCGTTCTGGCTGCTGTGCGCCCTCATGGCGCTCGGGGGCCTCGCCCACACCCCGGGCGTCACCGCACGCTCCGTTCTGCTGCCGGACCTGGCCGTGCGGTCCGGTACGTCCCTGACGCGCGCCGCCAGCGGGTACGACGCGGTCGCGCGCGGCGCCCGGATGGCCGGCGCGGCCCTGGCCGGCGTACTCATCGCGCTGACCGGCGCGGGCAACGTCCTGTTCATCGACGGTGCGACCTTCGCCGTCTCGGCGGCACTGGTCGCCGTAGGCCTGCGCGACCTCCCCGAGGCTCGGCCCCGCAGCGACGTGCCACCGGTCTCACTCCGCGCCTACAGGACCGAACTGCGCGAGGGATACGCCCACTTGGCGCGCACCCGGCTGCTGCTCGCGGTCGTCACCATGGTGATGCTGATGAACGGCACCGATCAGGGCTGGAACGCCGTCCTGCTGCCCGTCCACGCCGAGCGACACCTGGGTGGCGCACCCCAACTCGGGCTGCTCGCCGCGCTGTTCGGCGCGGGCGGCCTGTCGGGTGCGCTCCTGTACGGCCTGGTGGGCCACCGCTTCGCACGCCGTACGGTCTTCTCGGTCTGCGTGCTGCTGTGCGGGGCGCCGCGGTACGCGGTGGCGGCGCTGACCGGCACCACGCTGCCCCTCGCCGTCACGATGGTGGTGGCGGGGCTCGCGAGCGGAGCGCTCAACCCGATCCTGACCACCGTGACCTACGAGAAGGTGCCGGACGCGCTGCGCAGCCGGGTCGCCGGAGTGCTCACGGCGGGCTGCGAACTGGCGATGCCGCTCGGCGGGCTCGCCGCGGGCTTCCTCGTGGAGGGCGCGGGGCTGCGCGGCGCGCTGCTCGCCGTCGGCGGGGTCTACCTCCTGGCGACACTGAGCCCGCTGGTCTTCCCGGCGTGGAAGGACATGGACGAGAGCGAGCGCGAGAACGAGGGGGAGGCGAAGGGCCTCGGGGGTGCCGGGAGTGCCGGGAGTGCCGTCGGTGCCGGGGGTGTCGGGAGTGCCGTCGGTGCCGGGGGTGCCGGGAGTGCCGGGAGTGCCGGGGGTGCCGGGGGTGTCTGGGAGGCGGGGGCCGTCAGCAGGACGGGACCAGGGCGCCCTTCTGCAGGGACTGGAGTGCGGACACCGCGCCCTTGAGCGTCGTCACGGGGATCAGGCGCAGGCCCTTGGGCAGTTCGGACTCGGCGTCCGTGCACTCGCCCTTCGGTACGAGGAAGACGGTCGCGCCGTCCCGGGCGGCGGCCTGGGTCTTGAGGGCGACCCCGCCGACCGCGCCGACGTCCCCGTTGCCCGCGATCGTGCCGGTGCCGGCGATGGTGCGGCCGCCGGTGAGGTCGCCGCCCGAGCCGTCGCCGTTCAGCTTGTCGATGATGCCGAGGGTGAAGAGCAGGCCGGCGCTCGGGCCGCCGACGTCGGCGAGGTGCAGGTCGACCTTGACCTTGTCGGGGCTGAGGCCGAGGTAGCCGAGAGCGGCGGCGGACGCCGCGTCCTGCGACTGTTTCATCTCGGCCTGATTGTGCGCGGAGATGTCCTTCTCGCTGCCGCCGCCGGGATAGACCGAGTCGCGGGGCATCACGGCGCGGTCGGTGCGGAACCAGCCGTCGACGACGTCGGAGATGCCGACGTCCGCGTCGGGTCCGGTCGCCAGGATGGTGGTCATCCGCAGCTGGCCGCTGGTGGGGCGGGTCGGCGCGCCGCTGATGGTGATCACCGGCTTGCCGTCGTCGTTCCCCAGCACGTTCGCGGTCGGCCCCGGCTGGGCCACGGCGAACGGCAGCGGCGCGAAGCAGGCGACGGCGAGCAGCGCGACGACCGGCGCGGCGCCGATGGCGAGGTTGCGGAGGCGGGGGTGACGAGTGAGCACGGCTCCAATCTAGCCGCACGCCCACGGCCACCGGCCGCACGCCCCTCGCCGCCGCGGGGAGGGGCGTACACGGCCGCCGTACGCCCCTCCCCCTGCCGCGGGAGCCGCGTGCGCTCAGCGCAGGGCGTCGGCGACTTCCTTCGCCGCGTCCACCACGCGCGGGCCGACCCGTTCGGGCACAGCGTCGGCTAGCATCACCACACCCACGCTGCCCTCTATCCCGGTCACCCCGACCAGCGGGGCCGCGGCCCCGCTCGCGCCGGCTTCGAGTTCGCCGTGGGTGAGGGTGAAGCCGGGCTCGCCGAGGCCGCCGTTCTGCCGGGCCGAGAGGATCGCCCGGCCCGCGGCGCCCTTGTCCAGCGGGTGACGGAACCCCGCCCGGTAGGCGACGTGGTAATCCGTCCAGGTCGGCTCGACCACGGCCACCGCGAGCGCGTCCGAACCGTCCACCAGGGTGAGGTGGGCGGTGGCGCCTATGTCCTCGGCGAGTGAGCGCAGCGCGGGCAGCGCCGCCTCGCGGACCAGGGGATGCACCTGGCGGCCCAGGCGCAGCACCCCGAGCCCGACCCGGGCGCGGCCGCCCAGGTCACGGCGGACGAGGGTGTGCTGCTCCAGGGTCGCGAGCAGGCGGTAGACGACCGTGCGGTTGACGCCGAGTTTGTTGGACAACTCGGTGACCGTCAGACCGTGGTCGGTGTCGGCGAGCAGCTTGAGGACACGTAGTCCCCGATCGAGCGTCTGGGAGGTCTCCGCGGTCACGACCCACTCCTTAAGTGGCGAGTCGCGGCGGCACTCTCACGTGGTTCGCCATGCCGGTCCCATCGGCATCGCGCGCAGAGCCCGCCGGCGAGGCCAAGGCACCGGCTGCGCTCCGCGGCGACATTGCCACGGGGCGTTTTCATGGCCGGGACAGTAGCGAGCGGACACCGCTCAGCGGAAGACCTCGTCCAGAATCCGGGCGCGAGCAGAATTCCGGGCCGTACGGAATGGGCGGAACGGACCCGGCAGATGGACAAATAAACACCGGAAGCGATGAATTTGATCCCCGTTCGATCACCTTCGGGACCTAAGTCCGTATCACCGGGGACCTTGGGCGCGCACGACAGATTTGCCGGGACATTACCGTGGCAGACGTTCGAGGGGCGTCCGTGGGGGCCGGTCCTCGTACGCATCCCGATCCCGTGGGCCTGGCCCCGGGGTCGAGCGGGGCCCGGCAACGCACATGCCGGGCCCCGCTCACCTTTCCCTGCCGCCCGCGGCTACTTCGCCGCCCGCCGCTACTTCGCCGCCCGCGGCTACTTCATGCGCGTGGCCCACTCCTGGACCTTCTTGATCCGCTCGCGGAGCTGCCCGGCCGAGGCCTCGGCGCTGGGCGGGCCGCCACAGACCCGGCGCAGCTCGGTGTGGATGACGCCGTGCGGCTTGCCGCTCTGATGGACGTACGCGCCGACCATGGTGTTGAGCGACTTACGGAGCTCAAGCAGTTCCTTGTGCGAAACCACGGGCCGCCGCTCAGCGGGCATTTCGAGCAGGTCGGCCTGGTCGGCCGGCTTCTGACGGCTGTGCGCGATCTGCCGGGCCTGCCGCTTCTGGAGCAGCATCTGCACCTGGTCGGGTTCGAGGAGCCCGGGAATGCCGAGATAGTCCTGCTCCTCCTCGCTCCCCGGGTGGGCCTGCATGCCGAATTCCGCGCCGTTGTACATGACGCGGTCGAAGACGGCATCGGATTCGAGGGCCTCGAAGGGCAGCATGTCCTGCTCCCCCGTGTCCTCGTCCTCCTGCTTGTTCGCGTCGTCCATTTCCTGTTCGGACTCGGCGTACGGGTCTTCCTCGCCCTCCTTCTTCGGCTTGTCGAGCACGTGGTCGCGCTCGACCTCCATCTCATTGGCGAAGGTGAGGAGCATCGGAATGGTGGGCACGAAAACGGAAGCGGTCTCACCGCGCCTGCGCGACCGGACGAAACGGCCGACGGCCTGGGCGAAGAAGAGCGGGGTCGAAATGGTGGTGGCGTACACGCCGACGGCGAGACGCGGCACGTCGACGCCTTCCGACACCATGCGGACGGCGACCATCCACCGATCGTCGCTTTCGCTGAATTCGTCGATCCGTTTGGAGGCGCCGGTGTCGTCGGAAAGCACGACCGTCGCCTTCGTACCGGTGATCTCGCGGATCAGCTTGGCGTACGCGCGGGCGGAGTCCTGATCGGATGCGATGACGAGCGCGCCGGCGTCCGGGATCGCCTTCCTGACCTCGGTCAGACGCTGGTCGGCGGCGCGCAGAACGTTGGGCATCCAGTCGCCGCGCGGGTCGAGCGCGGTGCGCCAGGCCTGCGAGATGGCGTCCTTGGTCATGGGCTCGCCGAGCCGGGCCGCGATCTCGTCGCCCGCCTTGGTGCGCCAGCGCATGTTGCCGCTGTAGCTCATGAATATGACCGGCCGCACGACGCCGTCGGCGAGCGCGTTGCCGTAGCCGTAGGTGTAGTCGGCGGAGGAACGCCGGATCCCGTCGTTGCCCTCCTCGTACGTGACGAACGGGATCGGGTTGGTGTCCGAGCGGAACGGGGTGCCGGTGAGCGCGAGCCGCCGGGTGGCGGGGTCGAACGCCTCCAGGCACGCCTCGCCCCAGGACTTGGAGTCACCGGCGTGGTGGATCTCGTCGAGGATCACCAGGGTCTTGCGCTGCTCGCACCGGTTGCGGTGCAGCATCGGGCGGACGCCCACACCGGCGTACGTGACGGCCACACCGTGGTACTCACGGTTCAGCGGGCCCGCGCTGTAGTCCGGGTCGAGCTTGATGCCGACGCGGGCCGCCGCGTCGGCCCACTGCTTCTTGAGGTGCTCGGTCGGCGCGACGACGGTGATCTGCTGCACCACGTGGTGGTGGAGCAGCCACGACGCGAGCGTCAGCGCGAACGTCGTCTTGCCGGCGCCGGGCGTCGCGACAGCGAGGAAGTCGCGCGGCTGCTCCTGGACATACCTCTCCAGGGCGCCCTGCTGCCAGGCACGCAGCTTGTTGGCGGTGCCCCAGGGGGCCCGGCCGGGGAAGGCGGGTGAGAGGTGGTGGGAGGCGGTAGTAGTCACGGTCTCCGGTTCGGGTCTCTCGGTGTACGGGATCTCGGACATCCGGGGCGGGGCCCGGCGGGGCTTACGTACGACAACCGGGCCACCTTACCGGCGCGGGGTCGGGTACCCCGACGGATTGGGTTGCGGCGGGGCGGGGTTGAGAGCGGGCTCACAAGGTGGTCCGGGGATGTGGCGCGGCCCCCTGGGGCTCCGCCCCAGACCCCGGGCACCTTGCCCACCCCCCGCCCGTGCGGCTACTTGAGGGGTGGCGCCTCCCTATGGCTCCGGCCCAGACCCCGACCGCGCCTGAAAGGCGCTCGTCCTCCCACTCCCCCAAGGCCGCACGGGCCAGGGGGGACCCGCATGACGGGCTGAGGCCGACCAGTACGCAACCGCAAGAAGCTCGGCTCCCGAGGCGGCCGGCCACCGGCCTTCGACAAGGACGACTACAAGGAACGCCACACCGCGTAGTGCGGATCAACCGGCTGAAACGGAACCGCGCTGTGGCCACGAGATACGACAAACTCGCCGTCCGATACGAGGCGACCGTGCTGGTCGCAGCCCTCAGCGAGTGGCTGTGACCAGCGCTTTCAGGACCGACTCTAGGTGTGGAATGTGGTGGTTGCTTCCAGGGCCGCCCGGCCGGTCGCGACCCGGTTTACCGGCGCATGCTCATCGGCATAGCCGAAGGAGATACCCACAAGCAGCTTCCCCTCGTCTACTCCGAGTTGATCGCGGACGGTGTCGGCGTAGAAGCTGAGCAGGCCCTGCGGGCAACTGGCCACGCCGTAGCCGGTCATGGCCAGCAGCAGCGTCTGCAGGTAAGCGCCGGCGTCGGCGGCCAGTCGCGGCCCGCCGTCTCCGGTGACGAACAGGAACGCGGCATGGGGCGCCCCGTAGAAGCCCAGACTTTCCGCGTCGTAGGCCGCGCGAGCCGGGTGGTCGTCGGGGCCGATGCCCAGCGCTCCGTACAGACCGGCACCGAACGCGGCCCGCCGTTCCTGGTGGGCGGGGGCGTACATGTCATCGGAGTACGGGTAGTCGGCCGTGACGCGTCGCTCGGCGTGGGCCGTTCGCAGGGCGTCGGCCAGACGGTCTCGCCGTGCGCCACCGACCACCTCGACCCGCCACGGCTGCGCGTTGGAATTGGACGGCGCGGCGCCGGCCAGGGAGAAGACCTCGCGCAGAGTGCCCTCGGGTACCGGGTCGGGACGGAACGCGCGGGTCGCGCGGCGCCCGTGGATCAGCTGCTCGGCGTGCTCCGACGTTCGCGTCCCGTCCGGCTGTGTCCCGTCGGTGGGCGCCTCGCTCGTGCGTGTCCGGGTGAAGACCGGTCCGCTCATGGAACTCTCCTCAGGATCACCAAAGTAAACGTAATCGTTTACCCGAAGTGGCACTATAGCCAGCCATCCCCTCCGAAGTAAACGAGAACGTATACTTACGTCATGACCACGACGACGACGGCGTCTCGACGGCCGGGGCGCGGAGGGCGGGAGCGCATCCTGGCCGCCGCGGCCGAACTGTTCGCGGCCCAGGGGATCAACGCGACCGGCATGGAGCAGATCGCGGAGCGGGCGCCGGTGTCCAAGCGCACCCTCTACGCGCACTTCAGAACCAAAGACGAGCTGGTCCTCGCCCATCTCAAGGACCTCTCCTCGACGGGACGCACCCTGGAGGGCGTGCTGGCACGCGAGGACATCCCTGCCAAGGAGCGCATCCTCGCACTGTTCGACCCGCCCCCGACCGGCACGGATCCCGTGCGCGGATGCCCGTTCATCGACGCCGCCGCGGAGTTCCCCGACCCCCAGAACGCGGTCCACTCCTACGCCCGCGAACAGAAACTGCTGATGGTGCGGCTGGTGACCGACCTGGTAGCGGAACTGGGCTGCCGCGAGCCCGCCGTCCTCGCCGAGCAACTCGTGACCCTCGCGGACGGCGCCGCCAGCCGCGCCATGGTGCTGGGCGAATCGAACTACGGCCGGCACGCACGGACAGCGGCGGAGACCCTCCTGGAAAACGCGCTGCCGACCACGATCTGACAGGCCCCACCGGGTTGCTCGGTATGCCTGGCGCCTGATGCAGAGATCCCGCTGCTCGACCGAGACGACGGCGGGACTTTCACAACAGACCCCAGTCAGGGGCGCGGGGAACTGCGCGAGCCACCACCCGCCGTCCGCGGCCGAACCAGAGCCGAGACGCCCCTCCTCCACCCCAGAGGTTCAGGGGAGAACCCGGGCGGGACCCCCGGAGGGTTCAGGGAAGGGGCGGGGTGGGGTCAGGCCTCCTCACCCGGACCGCCACCCACGCCCCACCCACCGCCACTACTGCCATCGGCAGAAACACCGCCAGAAACGCCCCCGGGTGCGAACCCGAAACCCCCGTCACCGCCCCACCCCCCAGCGCCGCGAACCCCGCCCCACCCGCCGCGAGCAGCAGCACGTTGGAGAGCCCGTCCGAGATCTGCAGCGCCGCGGAGTTCGCCCCGGCCTCATGCGGAGCCGAGAGCTTCAGGAGCAGCACGCTCGTCGACGTGATGACCATGCCCATGCCGAAGCACCCCACGCCCCACGCGACGGCCACCACCCACACCGGCACCGCCGCGACCAGCACGCTCGGCGCGACCACGATCGCGAGGGCGACCTGGACCATCCCGACCACCATGAGGCGCTCCCGGTACGCCTCCATCCGGGGCCGTGCCTGAACGTACGAACCCAGCGCCCAGGTCACCCCGCCGACGGCGAGCGAGAGTCCGGCCATCGTCGGCGTCAGGCCGCGCTGCGTGACGAGCATCAGCGGCACGAAGGACTCCGCCGTGATGAACG
This sequence comes from Streptomyces sp. NPDC048361, assembly GCF_040651795.1. NCBI lineage: Bacteria > Bacillati > Actinomycetota > Actinomycetes > Kitasatosporales > Streptomycetaceae > Streptomyces > Streptomyces sp. NPDC048361. The sequence goes on along the minus strand of NZ_JBEZKW010000002.1, from coordinate 9,933 downwards.
ACCCCGCCGCTATCCCCCGCAGCAGCACCACGGACGGCAGCCCCCGCGCCGCCCGCCACGTCCCGTGCGGCAGCAGAGCGCGCCGTCCCGTGACGGCGGGCCCGAGCAGGGCCGCACCCGCCACGAGCGGCAGCACGGACAGCCACCGCACGTCCTGCCCCGCGTACTGCAGCAGCCCCGCGCCGACCGAGATGCCCAGCGCCAGCTTGATGCGGCGCCGGTCGAAGGGTTCGACGGTTGCCGTCGGATCGGCGGGGCCGGACGCCATCCGCCGCGTCGCGGGCAGCGCGAGCGCCAGCGGGAACACCACGAGCACCGGGATCCCGATGAACACCCAACGCCAGCCCAGCTGTTCGGTGACCGTCCCCGCGACGAGCGGCCCGACCACCGAGGGCACGACCCAGCCCGCCGCGAACGCCGCCATGATCGTCGGCTGGAGCCGGGCGGGGTAGGCCCGCCCTATGACGACGTACAGCGCGACGATCACCAGACCGCCGCCGAGCCCCTGTACGGCGCGGCCGGCGATGAACGTCCACATGTTCAACGCGGTCCCGGACAGCAACAGCCCGGCCGCGAACCCGCTGATCCCGACGCCGAGCGCCCCGAGCGGCCCGCGCCGGTCGGCCCACTGCCCCGCTACGACCATCCCGAACAGGCTGGTCGTGAAGTAGGCGGAGAAGGCGAACGCGTACAGCGACACCCCGCCGAGCTCCCGCGCCGCGACGGGCATCGCCGTACCCACGGCGGTCGCCTCGAACGCGATGAGCAGCACGACGGTGATGATCCCGACGCTCAGCGCCCGCCGCTCCGGCCCGAGAATCCCGCCCTCGCCGACGTCCCCGGTCTCCTGCGGGGGAAGGTCGACGAGGCCGGCATCGGACGGTTCAAGCGCGCTCATCCGCACACAGTAAGAGGCATACGCGCCCCTGGCCCCTGTCGGAAGACCGATCCCGCCCTAATCCGATGGACGTAGGCCGCAGAGCCCCTTCATGAACCCGTGTGAACGCCCCGTGGCAGTCACATTGCAGCCCCCGCCCAGCCCTTCCCCGCCCGGCGCCCCCGCCCCTACGGTCATCACAACGCACCAACACCTGGCCGTGTGCCCGAGTGGCCCAGGGACTCGCCTGCAAAGCGAGTTACGCGGGTTCGATTCCCGCCACGGCCTCCAACTCTTCTATGCATTACGGCACTTGAGTTTCTGCTTGGCGAACGCGGCGTACTGCTTGAGCAGGCCCGTCAGGACCTCTCTGGTCCGGGGCGTGTCCGAGGCCCGGTCGGCCGAGATTTCCAACTCGACGTACTTCTGCGACGGGGGCAGCGCGGGCCCCCTCGGCAGGTCCGGGCGTTCGCACAGAAACACCGCGCCTGCCCCCTTGCCCCAGACGAGCCCCTCGTCACCGGCCTGAACAGGGGTCCCGTGCACACGCGCGTAGCCGTTCCATTCGGTGCCCTTGCCGCTGTTCCTGCGCTCGACGGAGACGATGAGGGCGGCGTGATCGTCTACGGCTTGGCGGTACGGGTGATGAACTCACGGGTGACACCCGCGTTCACCCCGGCCCATGCCGCCCGCTCCGCGTGGGCCCGCATCCCGTCGTGCGCCTCGCCGGCGAGTTTCTTCAGCCGGGTCGCCATCTCCGACCAGTCGTCGACCGCCGTCTTCAGTTTGTCCACCGGAGCGTTCAGGACATCTGCGTACTTCAGCATGAAGGTGCTTCCCCCCCGGCCTTACTTGAGGTAATCGCTGATGACGGATACCGGGGGCAGTGAGCCGAGCACCGCCGCGTCGTCCCTGGCGTGCTGCGCGACCGAGTAGTCGAGGTGGTTGGAGATCTGGGCGCAGGCGTCGCGCAGCGTCATGTACTGGCTCTGCCACATGTCGTGCACCTTCATCAGGGCATCACCACTGGTGAAGTTGTCCGCCGTCAGCGCCCGCGAAGGTGGCCGCCCTCGCATGGTCCCCGTCGCTCCGGAACCCGTTGTACAGCTTGAACGCGTCCGAGCCGATCACCCCGAGATCGTCGGCGTGTGCGACCAGATCCCCGCCGCCCGACCCCTGCGCCGCCATCCCTGACGTGATCCTCAACCCACTCTCCCCGTACGCTGATTACCATTCCTTTGCCAACAGCGTAGGCGATGGAGACCCGCTCGGTCCGGAGACCGCCGCACTCTCAGGAGTCACGGAGCGGACGCGCTCATGTGCCCGGCGTCATCCGGCCGGGGTCCCCCTCTTGCCGCGGGGCGGGGGGCTGCTGCCCTGCTTCGCGTTGCTGCGCCGGCGCCTGGCCCAGGGACACGGCGAGGAGGACCTGACGGGTGCGGTGCGGTCGACCTCCTCGCGCCAAGAACCGCCGGCCCCGCGCCACTGGCCCACCGCTTCACCAGTAACGCGCCACTATCCCTGAACCACCGCCGCCTGCGGCCGGATCGGGAGGCGGTTGACCGGGCGGCCGGTCGCCGCGCGGACCGCGGAGGCGATCGCGGCCGGCGAGGTGACGACCGGGACGGCGCTCGCGGCCTTCGCGCCGAAGGGGGCGACCACGTCGCGCTCCTCGACCAGCTTCACGATGCGGATGTCGGGGGCGTCGAGGGAGGTCGGCAGGGCGTAGCCCGTGAGGTCGGGGTGGCGGATGCGGCCGCTGGACGTCCGCAGGTTCTCGGTGAGGGCGGCGCCCACACCCTGCGTCACCCCGGCTTCGATACGGGCCGCGAGCCGGCGGGGGTTGAGGACGCGGCCGACGTCCTGGGCGACGGCGAGTTCGACGACGCGGACCGAGCCGAGCTCGATGTCGACGTCGACGACCGCGCGGATCGCGCAGAACGCGAGGCCCACGAACGCGTCGCCCTGGCCCGTCTCGTCGAGCGGCTCGGTGGGGTGCGGGCGGCACTGGGCGGTGGCCCACAGTTCCTTGCCGTCCATGGCCTCGGTGACCGTGGTCGACAGGACGCCGTCGTACGAGGTGATCTTGCCGTCGGCGATCTGGAGCAGCTCCGTGGACATGCCGAACTTGTGCGCCAGGGGCTGGAGCAGCTGGGTGCGGACCATCTTGGCGGCGCGTTCGACCGCGCCGCCGGACACCCAGGTGTGGCGGCCGTGGGTGGCGGGGCCCGCCGGGGGCTGGTCGGTGTCGACCGGCGCGACATGCACCTCCTCGATGCCCAGGGTCTCCTGGACGATCTGGCGGGCGAGCGTCGTGAAGCCCTGGCCGGTCTCGACGGCCGCGCAGATGACCGTGGCGACCCCGTCGTGGACCTTCACCGTGGCCGTGGAAACCTCGTCGGTGCCCTCGGCGCCGAGCATGTGGACCATGCCGAGCGCGTAGCCCACGCCCCGGCGCACCGCGTCCGGCTCACCCGCGCCCTCGGGCCCGCCCGGCAGCAGCCAGTCGTCCTCGGGGGCGTCCTTGGGAAGGGTCGGGAGGGGGAAGTCCCGTACGGCGGAGAGGAGTTCGGCCACCGGCGCCGGGCAGGTCACGGTCTGGCCGGTGGGCAGCAGGTCGCCCGTGGCGAGCACGTTGCGCATCCGCAGCTCGGCCGGGTCGAGGCCCAACTTCGCGGCCAGCTTGTCCATTTGGCCTTCGTACGCCGCGCACACCTGCATCGCACCCTCGCCCCGCACATGGCCGGACGGCGGGTTGTTGGTGCGCACCGCCCAGCCCTCGACGAAGGCATGCGGCACGACGTACGGGCCGCACGCGAACGCGACCGCGGCGGCCAGGGATTCGGAGGACGCCTCGGCGTAGGCGCCCGCGTCGAGCAGGATCTGCGCCTCGACCTTGACGAGGCGCCCCTCGGCGTCCGCGTGGTGGCGGTAGCGCAGCAGGGTGGGGTGGCGGTGGGCGTGGCCGAGGAAGGACTCCTCGCGGGTCGCGGTCAGCTTGACCGGGCAGCCGGTCTTCAACGCCAGCAGCCCCAGCGGGAGTTGGAAGCCGAGGTCCTCGCGGTCGCCGGTCGCGCCGGGCACACCGGTGACGACGACCTTGACGCGGTCCGGTTCCAGTCCGAAGCAGGCGGCGGCCAGGTCGCGGTCGCTGTGCGGGTCGGTGGAGGCGGTGTAGAGCTCGACGCCGCCGTCGGGGCGCGGCACGGCGAGGCCCGCCTCGGCGCCGATCGGGGCCGGGTCCTGGCGGCCGATCCGGTACAGGCCCTCGACGACGACCTCGCCGGTCACCTCGGGGTCGCCGTACTGGAGCGGGATGTGACGGATCAAGTTGCCGTCGGGGTGCAGCGGTTCGGCCGCGAACGCCTTCTCCGGGTCGGTGACCGGTTCGAGCACCTCGTACTCGACGGCGATCGCGGCGGCCGCGAGGCGCGCGGTGTCCGGGTGGTCGGCGGCGACGGCGGCGATGGGCTCGCCGTGGTGGCGTACGTACTCGGCCGCGAAGACGGGACGGTCGGCGATGCGGCGGCCGAACGCCGGGTCGCCCGGCACGTCGGCGTGGGTCACCACGGCCCGTACGCCCGGCATGGCGGCGGCGGCCGCGGTGTCGATGGAGACGATACGGGCGTACGCGTGCGGGGCGCGCAGCACGGCCGCCCACAGCAGGCCCTCGGCCCACAGGTCGGCCGCGTAGGGGAAGGTGCCCTCGGTCTTGGCCCGCGCGTCGACGGGCGCGAGCGACGCGCCGATCCCGAGTGCGGGCGGCTGCTGCTCCGGCCCCGCCACCGAGGTGGCGCCTTCGACCGTCGCGGTGGCTGCGTCGTTGCTCACGCCATGCCTCCGTCGTGCGTGTGCGGGGGCTGGGCGCTGCCGGCCCCCGGGGGTGCCTGGTGCGGAATGCGGGCCTCTTCGGCCGGGGCCGCTCCGGCCGCCTCGCGGCCCGCCACGACGTCCTTCACCGCGTCGAGCACACCGCGGTAGCCGGAGCAGCGGCACAGGTTGCCGCAGAGCGCCTGTCGTGTTTCGAGCTCGGTCGGGGCGTGGTTGCCTTCGAGCAGGTCGTGCACGGTCATCGCCATGCCGGGGATGCAGAAGCCGCACTGCACCGCCCCGCTCTCGGCCAACGCCCGCTGTACATCGGAGGGTTCGCCGTCGGTGGCGAGTCCCTCGACGGTACGGACCTCGCTACCGGCCGTGGTCGCCGCGGGCACCAGGCAGGAAGCGACGAGCCGCCCGTCCACCTGGACGTTGCACGCCCCGCACTCGCCCTGCGAGCAGCCGTCCTTGGCCCCGGCGAGCCCGAGCCTCTCGCGCAGCACGTACAGCAGCGACTCACCGACCCAGGCCTCGGTGACGGGCCGGTCGGCGCCGTTCACGCGCAGCACGTAGGAGGCGCGGGGGTGTTCCAGGTCGTGGGCGGGGGCGGGGGCGGGCTCGTTGTCCGGGACACCGTCCGGCTCGCCATCCCGGACAACGTCCAGGACGGCGGCCTCGGGTGCCGGTGCCGGTGTGGGTGTCGGTGTGGGTGTCGGTGTCGGTGTGGCTTCCGGCTCCGGCTCCGGCTCGGGGTCCGCGGGGGCGGCGGCCTCCGGGGGCTCGGGCGATGCGAGGCCCTCGGACACCTCGGGGGTCTCGCGTACGGCGGAGGTCTCGCGTACGTCGGTGTCTCCGGCCGGGACGGGCGCTTCCGGGGCGACCTCGGCGACGGGCTCGACGGGGGTCTCGTCGGGGGTCTCGGTTGCGGCCTCCCCGGCGGCGGGCTCGTCCGGGACCGGTTCGTCCAGGACCGGCTCGGGTGCCGGCGCCTGGGGGGCGACATCGTGCGGTACCGGCATCGTCACCGGCACCGGCACCGGCACCGGCACCTCGTGCTGTACGCCGTGCACATCCCTCGGTACACCATGCGCATCCGGGAAGTGGACGGGATCGGCAGGGTCGGCAGGAGCGATCGTGCCGGGCGCGTGCTCCGGCGTGAACCCCCGGGGCGCGGGCGGGAACTCATGGGGCTCGTGCGCGTGCGCGGGCTCGGCAGTGGGCTCGTGCGCGGGCTCGGGCGTCGGCTCGGGGAACTGGTCGGCCCAGGGCGCGGGGGCGCCGCCGGGAAGCGTGGCGGGCGGGGTCGAACCCCACTGCTCGATCAGCGACGACGTCGTGAACTCGCCCGATTCTTCCGGGAGTTCACCCTGCGCGACCGGGATCGTCCACTGGCCGGTGCCCGCGAGGGAGGGCGCGTCGGGGAAGTTCCACTGGGCCGTGGCGGAGGGATCGTGGGCGGGCTGTGTCGGGGTCGCGGGCTGGGGCGTGGGCGCGGGGGGCTCGGGCCACACCACGGTCTGCGCGCCGGGCGCGGGGTCGTTCTCGGACGCACCGGGCGCGCCGGACGCACCCTGGCGGCCCTGGCCGGTCAGCTCGGTCGGGATGCGCCAGACACCGGTCGCACCGGGGTCCGTGGCGGCGGCCGGGGTGAGCGGCACGATCATCGGCGGTACGTAGCCGTGGCCGGGCGCCGCGAGGGGGGCGCCCATCATGTCCATGTCCGGGGGGAGCTGTACGAACGCCGTAGCGTCGGGCTCGTACTCGCCGCCGTGCGGCACCGGCTCCCAGGCGCCGTGCCGGGGCGCCTGCCCATAGCCGTGCCCGTACCCGTAGCCGTGCCCGTGACCCTGCGCCTGGTCGTGCCCGTATGTCTGGTCGTGCTCGCGCTCGGGCTCGTGCCCGTTGGTGCGGTCGGCGTTGCGGTCGTCGGTGCGATCGGTGTTGCGGTCGGTGTTGCGGTCGGTCACGACAGCGCCCTCCCCAGTGCTCGTCGGGCCAACGCGGCGACGGTACGCCGCAGATGCAGTACGGCGGGCGAGAGGGGCGGGGGCGGCGAGCCGTCCGCGGGTGGCGCCGGGTCCGGGATGCAGGCGGCGGCCACGTACTCGCCGAACGCGCCGAGCGCCTCCGGGGCGAGGGCCGCGCGCTCGCCGCCCCAGTCGATGAGCGAGGCGATCCAGTGCTCGGCTTCGAGGGGGCGCAGCGGCATCGGCGCGATGGCGCCGACCGCGCAGCGCACGCCGCGCCGGGCCGGATCGAGGACGACGGCGACCGACGCGGTGGCGCGGCCGGGGCCGGTGCGGCCGGTGGCCTTGAGGAAAACTTGGGGAGCGTGCAGCAGGGGCACCCGCACATGGCCGATCAGCTCGGCCGGGGCGAGCATGTCGCGGCCGGCGAGCAGATGCGACACGGGGATCTCGCGCCGGGCGCCGTCGGGGCCCGCGATGACGAGGGTGGCTTCCAGTGCGGCGAGCACGGGCAGCGCGTCGCCGGTCGGAGCGGCGGACGCGATGTTTCCGCCGAGCGTGCCGGCGTTGCGGATCTGCGGGGGCCCGGCGGCGCGCGCGGCGGCGGCGAGCGCCGGGATGAGCGCCGCGAAGTCGGGGCGCCCCATGCGCGCGTGGGTGAGCCCGGCGCCGAGCAGGGCGTGACCGTCCTGGTACTGCCAGCCGCGGATGTCGTTGATGCGGCCGAGTCCCACGAGGCCCGCGGGGCGCAGCAGGCCCCGATTTACGGCCGCCATCAGATCGGTGCCGCCCGCGACGGGCACGGCGGCAGGCATGGCCGCGAGCGCCGCCACGGCCTCGTCCAGTGAGGCAGGCAGCGTCACGGACTGCGCCGCCTGCGGTGCGTGCGTGGTCAACCCAGCTGCCCCTTCCCGGTGTCCCGGCCGTACGACTGTGCCGTCTGTGGCCACCTGCTGATGGCCGTACCGTACGTGCTCACAGCCCGGACGTGGCAACTCTGGCACATCTTCCGTACGGCCCGACGGGAGGGTCCGCGAAGCTCGCTTCCGTCCCCGACCAGGGGAATGTTCCGGTTTCGCAAGCCTTGTACGACTTATGCGGTACGCCGTGTTCCGCACGCCGGGTGTTGGTCACAGCGGTCTTCCTCGCAGCCGGTCGCGGCCGGGCGGCCGTGACCCGGGGCCACGGTCCCAGGGAGCGGGCCGCCCGGCCGGCACCTTGGCCGCCGGCTCACCTGTTTGGGGGCGCCCCCTCGATCGGGCGTCCGAGCACGCCGGGACGTCGCTGCCACGGCAACGGGCCGCTCGGCGGCCGGTAATCGACGCCGAGCGCGTCAAGGCGCTCGTAGTGGACGGCCATTCGCCGTTCGAAGTCGGCGAAGTCGCGGTCGGCGGGGGCGGGCAGCGCGCTCCAGGCGACCTCGGCGAAGGCGGCGAGGCGGGGGAAGGTCTGGTAGTCGACGCGGGACTGGTTCTCCATCACCTCGGTCCACACGTTGGCCTGGGTGCCCAGGATGTGGGCGGCGGCCTCGGGCCCGAGTTGCGGGGGAACGGGCTCGAAGCGGTAGACGTCCTCCAGGGTGCGGACGAATCCGATGGGCACGGGCTCGTCGGTTCCCGGGGCCTGGCGGTGGTCCAAGTACACGTACTGCTCGGGGCACATCACCACGTCGTGCCCGGCCTCGGCGGCGGCGATCCCGGCGCCGTAGCCCCGCCAGGACGAGACGGCGGCGCCGGGTGCGAGGCCGCCCTCCAGGATCTCGTCCCACCCGATGAGCCGGCGTCCGCGGACACTGAGCCAGGTGTCGAAGTGCCGGATGATCCAGGACTGCAACTCGTTCTCGCCGGCGAGCCCGAGCTCACGGATCCGCTCCTGCGCGACGTCCGACTTCTGCCACTGCTCCTTGGGGCACTCGTCGCCGCCGATGTGGATGAACGGCGAGACGTCTTCGGGGAACAGCTCAAGCACCTCCTCCAACACCCCTTCGTAGAAGCGGAGGGTGGTGTCGGTGGGGGCGAGGACGTTCGGGTTGACGCCCCAGGTGTCCCAGACGGAGAGGGCCGCGGTGTCGATGACGTCGGTGTTGCCGAGTTCGGGGTACGCGGCGATGGCTGCCTGCGAGTGGCCGGGCAGGTCGATCTCGGGGACGACGCGGATGTGCCGCTCGACGGCGTACGCGACGATCTCGCGGATGTCGTCCTGGGTGTAGTAGCCCCCGTGCGGCTTCTCGTCCCACAGGGGCGAGGCCCGGTGCCCCCACTTGGTGCGACCGCGCCACGCGCCGACCTCGGTGAGCCGGGGGTAGCGCTTGATCTCGATCCGCCACCCCTGGTCGTCGGTGAGATGGAAATGGAAAACATTGAGCTTGTGGGCGGCTATGAGGTCGAGGTAGCGCAGCACGCCGTCCTTCGGCATGAAGTGCCGCGCCACGTCGAGCATGAGCCCGCGCCAGGCGAACCGGGGCGCGTCCTCGATGGTGACACCGGGCAGCTCCCACCGCCCGTCGCGGGGCGGGTGCAGCGGGGCGCGGTGGCCTCCGCCGGGCGGCTGCAGCGGGGCTCGGCGGAAGGCGTCCGGGCCGAGTAGCTGACGGAGGGTCTGCATGCCGCGGAACACGCCGGCGGGGGTGCCGCCCTCGATGAGTACGGCGGCGTCTTCGAGGGAGCGGTCCGTGGAGAGCCGGTAGCCCTCGGGGCCGTGGCGCCCCGCGACGTCGGGACTGACCCGCAACACGATGCGGTCGGCATCGCGGCCCGGCTCGCCCCCGTCGCGCGGGTCGCCCCCGTCGGGCAGCCCCAGCCCGGTCGCGGCGCCGATCGTACTGCGCAGGAGGTTGGCGAGGGGTGCGGTCTCGGGGGTGGTGTGGAGGGTGGTGGCGGGGGTGAGGGCGGAGGGAGCGCTGCGGGCGGGGGCGGGGTGGATGGCGCGCGGGGCGGGGATGAGGCTGTCGGCGTCCACGGGGCGGTTCCTTTCAGTGGTGCGGGGTTCAGTGGTGCGGGGTTCGGTGGTGCGGGGTCCAGTGGTGCGGGTTGCGTCGGGCTGGGCCGGGGAGGTCCCCCACCCCGCCCCTTCCCGAGACCCTCCGGGGGTGGGAGGTTCACGTTCGGGTGCGGACCGTGCGGGGCCGCTCGCGCAGTTCCCCGCGCCCCTGAACTACGCGGCGCCGGGCGGCACAATCAGCCCGTCCGGCGTTTGACCCGGTACGGAAGTAGTCGAGGCCGGTCTCGCCGACGCCCTTGACCCAGGGCAGCGCCGCGAGCCGCTCGATCTCGG